>JANXWR010000004.1 GCA_025351025.1 Burkholderiales bacterium
CGCGCTCGCTCGGCTCGGCGTCGTTGACGACGCGCCCGCCGATCGCGATCTCGCCCTCGGTGATCTCTTCCAGGCCCGCAACCATGCGCAGCAGCGTCGACTTGCCGCAGCCGGAAGGCCCGACGATGACGACGAACTCGCCGTCGGCGATCTCGGCGTTGACGCCGTGGATGACCTGGTTCGCCTTCGGCCCGAAGCCGTAGCGTTTGACGACGTTACGTAGAGAGATCGCGCCCATGTCTTGTCAGCCGTTCATTTTTCGGTATCGACCAGGCCCTTGACGAACCACTTCTGCATCAGCATCACGACCAGCGCCGGCGGGATCATCGCCAGCATGGCGGTGGCCATGACCAGGTTCCACGAGTTCTGCGCGTCGCCGCCGCTGATCATCCGCTTGATGCCGATCACCACGGGGTACATCGACTCGTCGGTGGTCACCAGCAGGGGCCAGAGGTACTGGTTCCAGCCGTAGATGAACTGGATGACGAAGAGCGCCGCCATGCTGGTCGCCGAAAGCGGCACCAGCACATCCTTGAAGAAGCGCATCGGCCCGGCCCCGTCGACGCGGGCCGCCTCGACCAGCTCATCGGGCACGGTCAGGAAGAACTGGCGAAACAGAAAGGTCGCGGTGGCCGAAGCGATCAGCGGGATCGTCAGGCCGGCGTAGCTGTTGAGCATGTGCAGGTCGGCGATCACCTTGTAAGTCGGAAAGATCCGCACCTCCACGGGCAGCATCAGGGTGACGAAGATGGCCCAGAAGAAGAACATCCGGAAGCGGAAGCGGAAGTAGACGATCGCGAACGCCGAGAGCAGAGAGATCGAGATCTTGCCGAGCGAGATCACCAGCGCGGTGACCAGGCTTACCCACATCATGCGACCCACCGGCGCGCCCGAGCCGGCGCCTTTTTCCGAGCCGGTGAAGGCGGCGGCGTAGTTGTGCCAGAACTGGTCGCCGGGCAGGAGCGGCATCGGCGCCTGCAGGATGTCCTGCGAGGTGTGGGTCGAGGCGACGAAGGTCAGGTAGACCGGGAAGGCGACGATCGCCACGCCGGTCAGCAGCACGACGTGAGTCATGAAGGTGAGCAGGCGGCGGCGCTCGACCATCTCAGTGCCCGCCCATGTCAGTAGTTCACTTTCTTCTCGACGAACTTGAACTGCGCCACCGTGAGGGCGATGACGATGATCATCAGCACCACCGACTGCGCCGCCGAGCCACCGAGGTCGAGCGCCTTGAAGCCGTCGTAGTAGACCTTGTAGACCAGGATCGCGGTGTCTTTGCCCGGCCCGCCCTCGGTCGCCGCGTCGACGATGCCGAAGGTGTCGAAGAAAGCGTAGACGACGTTGATGACAAGCAGGAAGAAAGTGGTCGGCGAGAGCAGCGGGAACACGATGGTCCAGAAGCGACGCCACGGCCCGGCGCCGTCGATCGCGGCGGCCTCGATCAGCGACTTCGGGATTGAGTTCAGGCCGGCCAGGAAGAACAGGAAGTTGTACGAGATCTGCTTCCACACCGCGGCCATGACGATGAGCAGCATCGCCTGGTTGCCGTTGAGCAGATGGTTCCACTCGATGCCGCTCTTCTTCAGCGCGTACGAGACCGCGCCGATGCTCGGTGCGAACATGAAGAGCCAGAGCACGCCGGCCACCGCAGGCGCCACCGCGTAGGGCCAGATCAGCAGCGTCTTGTAGGCGAGCGCGCCCTTGATGACGCGGTCGGCATAGACCGCGAGCAGCAGCGAGATGCCGATGCCCAGCACCGCGACGCTGATCGAGAAGACCGCGGTGGTCTTGAACGAATCGAGGTAGCTCGGGTCGTGGAAGAGCTGGGTGAAGTTGTCGAAGCCGACCCAAGTCGTGCTGGTGCCGAACGCGTCTTGCTGCTGGAACGATTGCAGGACCGCCTGGGCCGCCGGCCAGAAGAAGAAGACGCCGATCACCGCCACCTGGGGCGCCAGCAGCGCCCAAGGCAACCAGGAGGATCGGAAGACGACTCGCTTTTCTGCGGCCACGTTGTCGGGATCAGCCCTTGTTTGCCTTCTCGAATTTTTCCAGCTGCTCGTTGCCACGTTGCACGGCGGCGTCGAGCGCTTCCTTGGCGGACTTCTTGCCGCCCCAGACCTGCTCGAGCTCCTCGTCGATGATGGTACGGATCTGCAGCAGGTTGCCGAGCCGGATGCCGCGCGACTTGTCGGTGGTCTTCCTGATCATCTGCGTCACCGCGACGTCGGTGCCCGGGTTCTCCTTGTAGAAGCCCGACTTCTCGGTCAGCTCGTAGGCCGCGGTCGTGATCGGCAGGTAGCCGGTACGCTTGTGGCTGGCCGACTGGACCTCGGGGCTCGACATGTAGTTGAAGAACGAGGCGACGCCCTTGTAGTGGTCGGCGGGCTTGCCGGACATGACCCAGAGGCTGGCGCCGCCGATCACCGTGTTCTGCGGCGTGCCGGGCACGTCGGGATAGGAAGGCAGCGGTGCCAGGCCGAACGCGAACTTGGCGTTCTTCTTGGCGTTGCCATAGAGGCCCGACGAGCCGGTCAGCATCGCGCACTCGCCCGAGGGGAAGGTCGAGTCGGCCTTGTTGTCGCGGCCCTTGTAGACGAACAGGCCCTGCTTGGCCATGTTCTCGAGGTCCTGGATGTGGCGCACCTGCAGTGGCCCGTTGAACACCAAGCGCGCGTCCATGCCGCCGAAGCCGTTGCCCTTGCTGGCGAACAAGGTGTTGTGCCAGGTCGAGAAGCTCTCGAGCTGGGTCCAGCTCTGCCAGCTAGTAGTGAACGGGCAGGCATGGCCGCTCGCCTTCAGCTTGGCCGCGGCCAGCGCGACCTCGGGCCAGGTCGACGGGGCCTTGTCGGGGTTCAGACCGGCGGCCTTGAACGCGTCCTTGTTGTAGTAGAAGATCGTCGTCGAGCTGTTGAACGGAAAGCTCAGGATCTGGCCATTCGACGCCGTGTAGTAGCCGGCCACGGCCGAGACGTAGGCCTTCTGGTCCCAGGGCATGCCGGCATCGGCCATGACCTTGCCGACTGGCAGGATCACGCCCTTGCTGGCCATCATGGTCGCGGTGCCGACCTCGAACACCTGCAGGATGTCGGGCGGGTTGCCCGAGCGGAAGGCGGCGATGCCTCCGGTCATGGTTTCGGGATAGGTGCCTTTGAAGGTGGCGACGACCTTGTACTCCTTCTGGCTCTTGTTGTAGCCGTCGACGAGGTCGTTGACCCATTCGCCGAGCGGACCGCCCATCGCATGCCACCACTGGATTTCGACCTGGGCCTGGGCCGGCGCCGAGAAGGCGGCGAGCGCGGCGAAAGAGCACGAGACGAGCAACTTCAACTTCATGACTACTCCGTGAAAAGGGGCGCAAGCGCAGTCGGGCGGCGCGATTCTCGGGGCCCGATATGACAGCCGCGTTTATCGCGCCTCGGCCCCGGCCGGGGCAAGCGGGATTACCCGCCGCGCCAGTGGCGGGGCCTGCGCAGCGCAGCGCATCGATTTGCTGCGCTGCGGTAGGATGCTCCGCGCCCTGCCAATTGCCCGGCCGCACCCTGCGACCGCCCCCTTGAACGCCCCGCTGCCGATCGACCCCATCACCGCCGCCGACACGGGTGCGGCGGCGGCGCCGCGTCTGCGCGAGATTCCCTACAACTACACCTCGTTTTCCGACCGCGAGATCGTCATCCGCCTGCTCGGTGCGCGCGCCTGGGAGGTGCTCGGCCTGTTGCGCAGCGAGCGCCGCACCGGCCGCTCGGCGCGCATGCTCTACGAGGTGCTGGGCGACATCTGGGTGGTGCAGCGCAATCCCTACCTGCAGGACGACATGCTCGCCAACCCGCGCCGGCGCAGGTTGTTGATCGAGGCGCTGCAGCACCGGCTGGGCGAAGTCGAGAAGCGCCGCACGCCGTCTGCCGACCTGGCGCGCGACGCGGTGGTCGGCGAACTGTTGGGCCTGTCGCGGGCCGCTGTCGATGCCTTCGCGGCGCAGTTCCGGGCGGTCTGGGAT
>JANXWR010000034.1 GCA_025351025.1 Burkholderiales bacterium
CGCCTTTCTCATCTTGTCGAAGTTGATGCGCAGGGCGTCGAACTTGATCAGCGCGGCGGCCTTCAGCTCTTCGAGCTTCTTGGTCAGCGCCTTCGAGCCGCCGTTGCCGTCGTCGTCGTCTTCCTCGTCGAAGAAGTCGACATCTTCTTCGGCCACGTAGTCGTCGGCCTCGTCGACGGAGACGAAGCCATCGACGGCTTCGGAGATCTTCATTTCGCCGGAGCCGATGCGGTCTGCGTACGACAGGATCTCGGCGATCGTCGTCGGCGAGGCACTGATGGCGAACATCATCGCCTGCAGGCCGCCTTCGATGCGCTTGGCGATCTCGATCTCGCCTTCACGCGTCAGCAGCTCGACCGTGCCCATCTCGCGCATGTACATGCGCACCGGGTCGGTGGTGCGGCCGAACTCGGAGTCGACGGTGGAGAGTGCGGCCTCCGCGGCCTCCTCGGCCTCTTCCTCCGTCGCCGTGGTCGCGCCGCCGCCGGCGATCAGCAGCGTCGCCGCATCGGGTGCCTGCTCGTAGACGGCGATGCCCATGTCGTTGAGCATCGAGACGATGGCCTCGAGGATCTCGTGGTCGACGAGCTTTTCGGGCAAGTGGTCGTTGATTTCCTGGTGCGTCAGGAAGCCGCGCGTCTTGCCCATCTTGATGAGTGTCTTCAGCTCCTGGCGGCGCTTGGCGACCTCTTCTTCGGTGAGGGCGGTCTCGTCGAGGCCGAATTCGCGCATCAGCGCGCGCTCCTTGGCGCGCGAGACTTTCATGCGCAGCGGCTTGGCCTTGGCCGTCGCATCGACGACCGGCTCACCCTCGAGGTCGGCCTCGATCTCGGAGAGGTCGACGTCGGACGCCTCGGGCTTGATCACCTTCTCGCCGCCCTTGCCGGCTGTGACCTTGCCCTTGGCCGCGGGTCCCTTGCCCTTGGCCGGCGCGGACGCGAGCGCCACGGTCGCTGCCTTGACGGCAGCCTTCGCGGGCTTCTTCGCGCCGTCGCTGGTGGCGGCCTTGGCGGTAGGCGCGGCGGCTTTGGTCGGGGCGGTTTTCTTGGCGGTCATGCAATTCCTCGAACGGTGGTGGGCCTGCGGCTCGTTCGGCCCGACACATGAACTGCGCGCATCCGCGACGAATTCAAGGCTCGGGGGTCTCTCGAGTGCAAATGCGACGAACAGCCAGTGCGCCGCGAAACCTCAGGGTTCCAACGTGCCACGAGCCATTGCGGGGTGACCGGTCGACTGGGCTTGCCGTCCGATGTCGCAGTCCTTGCGGGAAAAGGTGGCCTTTGAATTTGACCCTCGATCAGAGGGTGGCCGGGGCCCGGAGGTGCTGCCGTCACTCGCCGTAAATCGCGAAAACACGGGATTATACCGTCGCCTCCTCGGCCGTGGCCATGCGGCGCCGCGAAAAAAGCCTAGCCGGCGCGCCCCAGGACTTTGTTCGCAGCACGCTTCTGGTCGGCGTTTCGAATCTGCGTCATCGAGCTGCGCAGATCCTCGAGCGAGGGCTCGATCGCCGGGTCTTCCCCATCGACGAGGGCGAGCGCGGCCTCGCCCCAGGGCTCGCCGGCTATCCGCTCGCGCAGCGCGGCCCAGGGCTGGCGGCCGTGCTCGGTCGTCTGCCGGTCGATGAAGCGGAACAGCTCGCCATGCCAGCCGGCAAGCGCGCAGAGCAGGGCGTGGTCGGACGCGCTAAGCATCTCCCACCACGCGCTTTCGAGCAGCAGCATCCAGGCGACGCGGTCGCGCGGCTGGCGCACCGCCTGCTTTACAGGGCGCCGAGGGCGCCAAGGCGGCGGCGCCTCGGCGGCCGCGCCGGCGCGGCCGCGCGACGCACCGCCGGTGCGCCACGCCGAGGCGAGCTCGTCGGTGGCGAGTGCGGCCCGCGAGGCGATCTCGCCGAGTAGCTGGCGCTTGAGCATGCCCTCGGGCAAGGCCGACCAGAGCGGCTGCGCATTGGCGAGGAAACGGGCGCGCCCCTCGGCGCTGGTGAAGTCGAGTGCCTCGCCGGCGACGGCGACGATCTGCTTCGACAGAGGCACGGCCTCGTCGACGCGCTGCTCGAAGGCGGCGGCGCCTAGCTCGCGCACGTAGCTGTCGGGATCATGCTCGGCCGGCAGAAAGAGGAAGCGGAAGCTGCGCGTGTCGGTGGCGTGCGGCAGGCTCGCCTCGAGAGCCCGGCCGGCGGCGCGGCGCCCGGCAGCATCGCCGTCGAAGCTGAAGACGACGCCGTCGGTGAAGCGAACCAGCTTTTGCACGTGCTCCGCGGTACAGGCCGTGCCCAACGTGGCGACGGCGTTGGCGAAGCCCGATTGCGCGAGGGCGACCACGTCCATGTAGCCCTCGACGACGAGGGCATAGCCGTGCTGGCGGATCGCCGTTCGTGCCTCGAACAGGCCGTAAAGCTCCCGGCCCTTGCTGAACACCGGCGTCTCCGGCGAATTCAGGTACTTGGGCTCGCCACGATCGAGAACCCGGCCGCCAAAGCCGATCACCGCACCCTGCACGGAGCGGATCGGAAACATGATGCGGTCGCGGAAGCGGTCGTAGCGCTTTTCCTGAGCCGGCTCGGCGCCTTCGGGATCGTCGTCGGCCCGCTGTGCGATGACCAGACCGCTCTCTTCGAGCAGGGGATCGTCGTAGCTCGGGAACACGCTCGCCAGGCCGCGCCAGCCCTCGGGTGCATAGCCGAGCCCGAAATCACGTGCGACCTCGCCGCTCAGGCCGCGGCCCTTGAGGTAGGCCTTGGCGCGCTCGCTCGCCTTCAGCTGCTTGCGATAGCCCTCGGCGGCGCGCGCCAGCACATCGCCGAGCGTCGCCTGCTTCAGCTTCTGCTGTACCGCCTGCTCGCGTTCGGCGGGCGAGCTCTTGTCCTCGGGAACGGCAAGCCCGGCCTGCTGGGCGAGGTCCTTCACGGCGTCGATGAAGCCCATGCTGTGCTGCTCCATCAAAAAGCCGATCGCGTTGCCGTGCACGCCGCAGCCGAAGCAGTGATAGGTCTGCCGCGACGGGCTGACCGTGAAGCTGGGCGACTTCTCGCCGTGGAAGGGACACAGCCCCTTGCTGACCGTCCCGGCGCGCTTCAGGTCGACCGATCGGCCGACGATCTCGACGATGTCGACGCGGCTGAGCAGATCGTGGACGAAGCTCGATGGAATCACGGAATGGATTAGACAACGAACTCGGAGCCCGGCTCGTCAACGACGAGCCCGCCGTAGCGCGCCGAAGGCGCGCCGGCTCGTGTCAGATTACAAAGTCGCCGAGCTTCTTGCCGCTGGCCAGCGCCGCCTTCAGCCAGCGCGGCTGCAGGCCGCGACCGCTCCACGATTCGCCGGTCGAGACGTTGCGATACTTGGCCGGTACCTTGCCGGTGCCGCCAGATTTGCTCTTGCCGGCCGACTTGCCGCCGAGATCGGCGACGGTCAATCCATATTCGGCCATCATGGCGCGAACCTTGTTGACGGCCGCGCCGCGCTCCGACTTCTTGGTTTGCTCGATCTGCTGCTCGATCGCTTCTTTTTGCGCCAGCAATTCCTTCAATGTCGCCAATTCGATATCTCCGGATCGTTTTGATGCCCCGCGGCATCTGCCCGGATTCTAGACGCTCAGGCGGCGGGCGGGACATACCCCGCCGGCTGCTCGGCGCCGGCGCCGAAGAGAAAGTTTTCCATTTGCCGGGCCAGATACTGCCGGGCCCGCTGGTCGGCGAGATTGAGACGGTTTTCATTGACGAGCATGGTCTGGTGCTTCATCCACGCCGCCCAGGCCTCCTTGCTGATCGACGCGTAGATACGCTTGCCGAGCTCGCCCGGATAGGGGGCGAAATCCATGCCCTCGGCTTCGCGCTTGAGATAGCTGCATTGAATCGTTCTTGGCATCGGGGACTCCGGAATCAGCTCAGTTTCTTGACGAATACCTGGGAGCGCCGATCCCAGTTGTACTTGCGTTTTCGCGCGTCGGGCAACCAATCGGGATCGGCCTGGACGAAGCCGCGCTTGATGAACCAGTGCATGGTCTGCGTCGTCAGCACGAAGATACTCTCGAGCCCGAGCGCGCGGGCGCGCTGCTCGACCCGTTTCAATATTCGCTCGCCGTCGCCCTGGCCCTGCACCTGCGGAGAAACCGTGAGCGCCGCCATCTCGCCGGTTTTCGCTTCCGGATACGGATAGAGCGCGGCACAGCCGAAAATGACGCCGTCGTGCTCGATGACGGTGTAATCGGCGATATCGCGCTCGATTTCCATGCGGTCGCGCTTGACCAGCGTGCCGTCGCGCTCGAAGGGCTGGATCAGCTGCAGCACGCCGCCGATGTCGTCGGGCGTCGCCTGGCGCAGGCTCTCGAGCTTTTCGTCGACGACCATGGTGCCGATGCCGTCGTGGGTGAAGACCTCCATGAGCAGCGCACCGTCGACCGCGAACGGCAGGATGTGCGAGCGCTCGACGCCGCCGCGGCAGGCGCGCACGCAGTGCTGCAGGTAGAACGCGGTGTCGGCCGGCTGGGTCGGGCGCGGCAGGGCGGCGAGCAGCCGCTCGGCGTCGGCCAGGGCCAGCTCGGTATCGATGGCGCTGGCCGGATCGGCAGGGTCCTCGTGAATGCCCGCGACCTCGGTGACGAAGAGCAGCTTGTCGGCCTGCAGCGCGATCGCCGTGCTCGTCGCCACGTCCTCCATGGTCAAGTTGAAGGCCTCGCCTGTCGGCGAGAAGCCGAACGGCGAAAGCAGCAGCAAGGCGCCGATGTCGATGGCGCGGCGGATCGCCATCGCGTCGACCTTGCGCACGACGCCGCTGTGCATGAAGTCGACACCGTCGACGACGCCGACCGGCTTGGCGGTGAGAAAGTTCCCCGAGACGACGCGCACGATGGCGTTGGCCATCGGCGTGTTCGGCAGGCCTTGCGAGAACGCGGCCTCGATCTCGAAGCGCAGCTGCCCGGCTGCCTCCTGCGCGCTGTCGAGCGCCACCGGGTCGGTGATGCGCAGGCCGTTGTGGAAGCGCGATGCATGGCCCTTCGAGCGGAGCTGCTCGTTGACCTGCGGCCGAAAGCCGTGCACGAGCACGAGCCGGATGCCCATCGCGTGCAGGATCGCCAGGTCCTGCGCGAACTGCTGCAGCTTGCCCGCGGCGATCAGCTCGCCGGCGATGGCGACCACGAAGGTCTTGCCGTGATAGGCGTGAATGTGCGGCGCCACCGTGCGAAACCACGGCACGAAGGTGTGCGGAAAGACGATGTTCACGACGGAGCGTTCATGTGCAGCGCGGGCGCGCCTGAGCCGGCGGCGATTCTGTCACGCGGGTGGCGGCGCTGAGACCCTTCGCGCCGCTCGGGGTGACAAGTGCCAGTGCCTGTCATCCTGAGCGGAGCGAAGGATCTCAGTCCCAGGCGAGACGATCCGTTCCCGGCCGAACCGAAGGACGCAGATAGCGCGCCGGTGTCGCCGAAAAACGCCCCGCATGGCGCAAGGCAAGCAATTGTCCGAAGCCTGATTCGCTCGCTTCCATCTGCGCCGAGAACTCGGCGGGTGCAGCCGCAAAGCCATCGGCGACGCGGCCCAGCGAGTGCAGCCAGAGACCCGTCCTCGCCAGCGAGAGCTGCACATGCCAGCTGCCGCCCTCGCGCTGCTGGCGCAGCAGCGCGACTTCGATGGCGAAGGCGAGCAGGAACGCGGTCGCCATGTCGAGGACCTGCATCGGCAAGGGCTTGGGCGTGGTGGAGCCGGCGGCTGCGCCTTCGTCGACGTTGAAGCCGGTGGCCGTCTGCACCAGCGAATCGAAGCCGCGGCGCGTCGACCACGGGCCGGATCGGCCATAGGCCGAGAGCGATGCGCAGACGATGCCCGGCCGGAGGCGAGCCGCATCCGCGGCACCGAAGCCGAGCGCCTGCAGGCTGGCTGGTCGATAGCCTTGCAGGAACACGTGCGCACCGGTCAAGGCGGCGGCGAACGCCTCGCGATCGGCCGGGTCGCGCAGGTCGGCGAGCGCCGATCGCTTGCCGCGGCTGGTGTCGGCGATGGCATCGATATTCGGCAGATGCGGGCCGTTGACGAGCATGACGTCGGCGCCGTAGGCAGCCAGCGTGCGGCCGGCGACCGGGCCGGCGAGGATGCGCGTCAGGTCGAGCACGCGAATGCCCTCGAGCGGGCGCGCGTCGGCGGCCAAGGCGGGCCACGCGAGCGACGGCGCGTCGCCGATGCGCGTGATCTCGATCAGCGGCAGCGCCGCGACCGCCGCGTATTGCGGATGCTGCTGCCAGGTCTCGAAGCTTCGCAGCGCGGCGACGACCATGCCGGCCTCCGCCGCGTCGGTCTCGAACTCCAGCGCCGACCAGCGCCCCAGCGCGACTTCGACTTCGGCGCGCGTCGTCGCAGGTCCCGTCGGCAGCTCGAGCAGACGCAACACGCCGTCGCGATGGTGGGCGAAGTTGGTATGCACGCGAACCCAGTCCTCGGGTCCGCCGCCGCGGCAGGCATAGAGGCCGGCGATCGGATCCCAGACGACCGGCTTCTTGCCGTCGACCCTGAACGCGCCGCAGCATTCGAGCGCTGCCTCGCGCATGTCGACGGCGACTTCTTGCGCGGGTTGGCCGCGAAGGTGGCCGATCTCGACGGCGGCCGTCGCCGCCACGGCCAGCGATGCCTGCGACGCCGTGCCGACCGCGAACGACGAGGGCAGCGCCGGCTCGTCGCCGGAAAGGCGCAAGCCAGCCAGCCCGGCATCGGCAAGGCCGACGCCTGCCCACAGGGAACGGACTGCTGCATGCGGCGAAACGCTCATCGCTCCGGAAGTATGCCGATTGCCGGACCGCGTTGCCCGCGTCCCTTCAGTGCGATCCGCCGAGGTACGCCGCCTTCACCGCGGGATCGTCGCGCAGCTTCTCGGCCGGCCCGTGCACCGAGATGCGGCCGTTCTCGAGAACGTAGCCGTAGTCGGCGACGCCGAGCGCGGCGGCTGCGAACTGCTCGACCAGCAGCATCGTGACGCCCTGTTCCTTGAGCCGTCCGATGATCCGGAACACCTCGACGACGAGGATGGGCGCAAGGCCCATCGATGGCTCGTCGAGCAGCACGACATCGGGGTTGAGCATGGTGGCGCGCGCCATGGCGAGCATCTGCTGCTCGCCGCCCGAGAGCGTGCCGGCCAACTGCTCGCGACGCTCCTTGAGCCGCGGGAACAGCTCCATGGCGCGCTCGAGATCGGCCGCAACGTCGCCACGGGGCCGGCTGCCCGTCAGCCGCGGGAAGGCGCCGAGGCGCAGGTTGTCGGTGACCGACATCGTCGCGAAGACGCGCCTTCCTTCGGGCGCATGAGCGAGCCCGCGCTTGGCGATCGAGTACGACTCCATGCCGTCGATGCGCTCACCGTTCAGGCTGATTTCGCCAGATGACGGCGCGATCATTCCAGACACGGCGCGCATGGTCGTGGTCTTGCCTGCGCCGTTCGAGCCGATCAGCGTCACGACCTTGCCTTTCGGTACCTCGATCGAGATGCCGTGCAGCACTTGCACCTTGCCGTAGCCGGCCGAAAGATTGGTGATCGTCAGCATGGCCGGGTCACGCAGGCTGCGCGCTCGCGATCGCGTCGGCGCCAGGCGTCTCGCCGCCGAGATAGGCCTCGATCACTTTCGGATCGGCCTGGACGCGTGCCGGCTCGCCTTCGGCGATCTTGTGGCCGAAGTCGAGCACCGAGACCGTATCGCAGATGCTCATGACGACATCCATGTGGTGCTCGATCAGGATCACCGTCACGCCGTGATCGCGGATCTTGCGGATGATCGCGATCAGCTCCACGATGTCCGGTGCGGTCAGGCCCGCTGCCGGCTCGTCGAGGAGCAGGAGCTGTGGATCGAGCGCGAGCGCACGCGCGACCTCGAGCGCACGCTGCTTTCCGTAGGGCAGGTTGCGCGCTTCTTCGTGCGCCAGGTCGGCCAGGCCGACCACCGCCAGCAGGCCCATGCCGCGCTCCGTGGCGTGCCGGTTCTCGCGCCGATAGCGCGGCGTGTGCAGAGCGACGTCGAGGAGATTGCTGCGAAAGGTGTGGTGCAGCCCGACCATGACGTTTTGCAGCGCCGTCATCTCGCCGAACAGTTGCACATTCTGGAACGTGCGGGCGATGCCCGAAAGCGCGATCGACGACGAGGTCTTGCCAACCACCGACTCGCCGCAGAACTCGATCTTGCCCGCGGTCGGCACGTAGATGCCGGTCAGCACGTTCATCATCGTGCTCTTGCCCGAGCCGTTCGGCCCGATCAGGCCGTGGATCGTGCCGCGCTTGACGACCAAGTTGACGTTCTCAAGCGCCTTCAGGCCACCGAACTGCATCAGCACCCCGGAGGCGGTCAGCAGATCGACCGGGGTCGACGCCGATGCCGTGCCGACTGCATCGCCGGCGTCGCCTGCATCCGAAAGCTGCTCGGCGTCGTCGGTGGGGCGTGACTTGATGTTGAGCGCGTTGCGAACGAAGCCGACGATGCCGTCCTGCAGGTAGTAGACGACGAACAATGTGATCAGGCCGAAGATCGAGAGCCGCCAATCGGTCATCGTCGTCAGCACGAACGAGAGGCCGGCCAGGGCGATGCTGCCCAGCACCGGAACAGCGACGCGCTGCAAGGTCGTTTGCTGGCGCGAAAGTGCGATCGCCGCACCGATCGCGACGAGCGTGGCGATCGTGCACGAGACGTAGCGAAACAGCTCGAGGTCGTCGAGCAGCTTGGGCAGCAGCACGATGATCGTGGCGCCGAGCAGCGCACCGGTTCGCGTCTTGCGGCCGCCCATGATCACGGCGAGCAGGAACAGCACCGTAAGCTCGAAGTTGTAGGTGTTCGGAGAGATGTACTGTTCGGAAAACGAGTACAGCGCGCCGGCCAGCCCGGCCAGCCCGGCGCTGATGACGAAGGCGTAGACCTTGTAGCGGTAGACCGAGACGCCCATGCAGTCCGAGGCGACCGGGCTGCCGCGCAGCGCCTCGAAGGCGCGCCCGAGCTGCGAGCGCAGAACGCGGTGCACGAAGATCAGCGAGAGCACGAGCAGGACGACGACGAGCCAGTAGAACTGTCGCTCGTCGAGCCGGACCCCGAGCAGTGCAGGCTTGGTCAGCTTGATGCCGAGCGGGCCTTCGGTCAGGAAGGTCATCTCGTTGATCAGGATCTGGATGATCGTGCCGAAGGCCAGCGTCACCATCGCGAGATAGGGCCCGGTCACGCGCAGCGCCGGCAGCGCCAGTAGGGCGCCGAAGAAGGCGGTGACGCCGATTGCGCCGAGCAGCGTCACCAGCAGCGGCGTGGCGAGCTTCATCACCATCACGCCGCCGGTGTAGGCGCCGATCCCGAACAGCCCGGCGTGGCCGAGCGAGACCTGGCCGGTATAGCCGACGACGATGTCCAGCCCGAACAGCAGGATCGCGTAGATCATGATCGTTTCGAGCAGGTGGATGTAGTACGGGTTGTCGACCGCGATCGGAAACAGCGCGAGGGCGGCGATGCCGAGCGTTGCGGCGCCGTAGCGGAGCAACTTCATACCTTCTTGATCGCGGTCTTGCCGAAGAGGCCGGCGGGGCGTATGGCCAACACAATCAGTAGCAGGACGAGTCCGGGAACGTCCTTGTAGCCCGTCGAAAGGTAGAACCCGGTCGTCGTCTCGGCGATGCCGAGGATGATTCCGCCGACGATGATGCCCATGCCGCTGGTCAGGCCGCCGATGATCGCCACCGCGAATGCCTTCAGGCCGAGCACCGCACCCATGGTCGCTCCGGTCAGCGTGATCGGTGCGATCAGCACGCCGGCGAATGCCGCGCTCATCGACGACAGCGCATACGAGAACGTGATGACGAGTCCGGTGTTGATGCCCATCAGCTTGGCCGCGTCGCGGTCGTTGAAAGTGGCAACGACGGCCTTGCCGTAGATCGAACGGCGGTTGAATATTTCTACCGCCAGCATCATCGCCACCGCGCCGACCACGACCAGGATCTCCATCGGCAGCACATTGGCACCGAGGAATTTGATCGGTGCTTCGGGCAGCGGCGAAGGGAACCTCAGGTCGTCGCGGCCCCAGACGTTTTCGGCGACGTTCTTGAAGATGATGCCGAGCGCGATCGTCGACATGATCCAGCCGAACTCCGATTTGATCTTGAGCGCCGGACGTACGCCGATCCGCTCGACCACGGCGCCTTGCACAGCGCCGAACAGGCAGACGAGCGGAATCATGAGCCAGTAGTTGACGCCGAGGTTGACCAGCGTGAGGCCGACCATCGCCCCCAGCATCAGCGCGTCACCCTGGCCGAAGTTCAGCGTGTCGGAAGTCGCGAACGTGAGCTGGTAGCCGAATGCGATCACCGCGTAGATCATGCCCAGGGCGATGCCGCTGAAGACGAGCTGGGTCAGGATTTGCATGGCATCGCTCGAGACACGAGAACGCGACGGTCAGGCCCGCCGGCGTCGAAACGCGTCGCCTCGGGCCTTGCCCCGCAGCGGCGCCGCCTGGATAAAGCTTTTACTTCTTGACGGTCAGTGCACCCTTGGCATTCACGTCCTTGATGCGCACTTCGGAGGCCTTTTTCTGGTCGTCGGGATAGGCGTAGACGACCCGCTGGCCCTTGACTTCGCCGAACACCGGAATGTTCGCCGTGATCGCGTCATGGTCGGTTTTAGAGAACGGTTTGTTGTAAGTCGTCACGACGCCTTCGACCAGCGTCGTGAGGTTTTCGAGTGCCGCCTTGATCTTCGGCCCGTCGGTGCTGCCGGCCTGCTTGATGGCGGCCGCGAGCAGATAGATCGAGTCGTAGCCCTGTGCCGCCGACACCGGCGAATCGATGCGGCTGTTCTTCGGGTTGAAGGACTTCAGGTAGCTGACGATGAACGACTGGCGCTTCGGCGTCGTCGGCTCCTGGATAAAGGTTTGCGGCATGCGCGCGCCTTCGCCGCCCGGGCCGGCGTTGTCGATGTAGTTCGCCATCGAGAGGGTCCAGCTGCCGATCATCGGCACCTTCCAGCCGAGCTTGGTCATGCCGTTGGCGATCTGTGCCAGTTCCGGGCCGATACCGTAAGTCAGCACGACTTCGGCGCCGGCCTCCTTGGCTTTCAGAAGCTGGGCCGTCATGTCGACGTCCTTGATGTTGAACTTCTCGACCGCCACCGGCTTGATGCCCTTGAGCGCAAGCGCCTTCTCGAGGTCTTCGCGGCCGAGTTGGCCGTAGTTGGTCGAGTCGGCGAGGATCGCGACCTTCTTGAAGCCGCGCCGCGTGATCGCTTCCTCGACGATCATCGGCGCCTGGATGCTGTCGTGCGCGGAGTTGCGGAAAATGTAGTTTTCCGGCTGATCGTCGAACTGGTGCGTGACGACCGATCCGGTCGCGACGTTGTTCATCACCGGGATCTTGGCTTCCTGGAAGAAGCGCTGCGATGCGAGCGCGACGCCGGTGTTGATGTAGCCGACCGTCGCCGTCACCTTTTCCTTGTTGATCAGCTCCTGCGCGATCTGCACGCCGCGCTCGTTCTTGGCTTCGTCGTCGCGCTCGACGAGCTGGATCTGCCGGCCAAGCACGCCGCCGGCCTTGTTGATCTCGTCGACGGCGAGGCGCACGCCGTCGCGCATGCTGACGCCCATCGACGATGAGCCGCCGGTGAACGGACCATCGACGCCAATCTTGATCGGGTCGGCGGCGTAGGCCAGGCTGGCGGATGCGGCGAGGGCCAGGGCACTCGCGAGGCGGGTCAATCGGATCATGCGTGTCTCCAAAATCGGGGATCGGCGCCGGGTGGCACAACATCGCAATCTAGCATTTGCTCTTTTTTCGCGCATCGGGTGAATGCCTGAGCGCAAAGGATGGTGCGCGGGCGGCCCGGGATAATCGCCCGGTGCTCCCGCCGATCGAGTTTCCCGAGGCGCTGCCCGTCTCGGCGCGGCGCGACGACATCGCCGCCGCCCTGCGCGTCCACCAGGCCATCGTCGTCTGCGGCGAGACCGGCTCGGGCAAGACGACGCAGCTGCCGAAGATCGCCCTGGCCATGGGCCGTGGCCGCGGCAATGGCGGCGGCCTGATCGGCCACACCCAGCCGCGCCGCATCGCCGCCTCGAGCGTCGCCAAGCGCATCGCCGAAGAGCTGAAGACTCCACTCGGCGAGGTCGTCGGCTACAAGGTGCGCTTCCAGGACCGGATCACGGCGGGCGCCAGCATCAAGCTCATGACCGACGGCATCCTGCTCGCCGAGACGCAGAGCGATCCGCTGCTGCGCGCCTACGACACGATCATCATCGACGAGGCGCACGAGCGCAGCCTGAACATCGACTTCCTGCTCGGCCACCTGCGCCAGATCATGCCGCGCCGGCCCGACCTGAAGATCATCGTCACCTCGGCGACGATCGATGCCGATCGTTTTGCCGCCCACTTCGCATCGAAGGATGGGCCGGCGCCTGTGTTGCAGGTCTCGGGCAGGCTTTATCCGGTCGAGACACGCTGGCGCCCGTTCGTCGAAAGCCGCGATCACGACATCGGCGACGCGATCTGCGATGCGGTCGACGAACTCTGGCGTGGGGCCGGCGGTTTCGCTGCGGCAGGCTCCGGCGACGTTCTTGTGTTCCTGCCCGGCGAGCGCGAGATCCGTGACGCCGCCGAGAAGCTGAGGAAGCACCACCCGCCCGGCGTCGAGGTGCTGCCGCTCTTCTCGCGCCTCAACCAGGAGCAGCAGGACGAGGTGTTTGCGCCGCACAGCGCGCGCCGCATCGTCCTCGCCACCAACGTTGCCGAAACCTCGCTCACCGTGCCCGGCATCCGCTACGTCATCGACGCCGGCACGGCGCGCATCAAGCGCTACAGCTTTCGCAGCAAGGTCGAGCAGCTGCCGATCGAGCCGGTGAGCCAGGCCGCGGCGAACCAGCGCGCCGGCCGCTGCGGCCGCGTCGCCGACGGCATCTGCATCCGCCTCTATGACGAGGCCGACTTTGTGGCGCGGCCGAAGTTCACCGAGCCCGAGATCGTGCGCTCGTCGCTGGCTGGCGTGATCCTGCGCATGAAGTCGCTAAACCTCGGCAGCGTCGAGGACTTTCCTTTCCTCGAAGCGCCTCCCAAGCGCGCCATCGCCGACGGCTACCAGCTCCTGAACGAGCTCGGCGCGACCGATGACGAGAACGCGCTGACGCCGATCGGCCGCGAGCTGGCGAAGCTGCCGCTCGACCCGCGCGTCGGCCGGATGATCCTGGCGGCGCGCGAGCGCGAGTCGCTGCGCGAGGTGCTGGTGATCGCCAGCGCGCTCAGCGTGCAGGACGTGCGCGACCGGCCGATCGAGCAGCAGCAGGCGGCCGACCAGGCGCATGTGAAATTCGACGACGACAAGTCCGAGTTCCTCGGCGTGCTCAAGCTCTGGGCCTGGCTCGAGCAGTCGCGCGGCGGGCACGGCGAACATCGCCTCTCCAGCCGCAAGCACGAGCAGGTGCTGCGCGAGAACTTCGTCTCGCCACGGCGCGTGCGTGAATGGCGCGACGTCTTCGCGCAGCTGCAGCAGGTCGTCGTCGAGCACGGCTGGCGCGTCAACGCGTCGCCGGCCAGCTACGAGCAGCTGCATTTGTCGATGCTTGCCGGCCTGCTCGGCAACGTCGGCCAGAAGAGCGAGGAAGACGATTCCTACCTCGGCGCACGCGGCATCCGCTTTCACCGCCATCCGGGCTCGCACTTGTCGAAGAAGCCGGGCCGCTGGACCGTCGCCGCCGAGCTGGTCGAGACGACCCGTCTCTACGCGCGCGGCATCGCCAACATCGACGTCAAGTGGCTCGAGACCGTCGGCGGTCATCTGCTCAAGAAGCAGCTGCTCGAGCCGCACTGGGAGAAGAAGGCCGGCCAGGTCGTCGCGCTGGAACGGGCGACCTTGTACGGCCTCGTCGTCTATGCCAATCGCCGCATCGACTTCGGCCAGGTCGATCCGGTCGCGGCGCGCGAGATCTTCATCCGCGAGGCGCTGGTCGGCGGCGAGTGGGAAACGAAGCTGCCGTTCGCCGCCGCGAATCGCAAGCTGATCGCTCAGATCGAGGAGCTGGAGCACAAGGCGCGTCGGCAGGACGTGCTCGTCGACGGCGAGCTGATCTTCGCCTTCTACGACCAGCAGGTGCCGGCCGAAGTGCATAACGCTGAGACCTTCGAGCGCTGGTACCGGCAGGAAGCGAAGCGGCAGCCGAGCCTGCTGCTCCTGACGCGCGACGAGCTGATGCGCCACGAGGCGGCCGGCATCACGACGACGGCCTTCCCGCGCACGGTCCGCCTCGGCGGCATCGATTGCGCCGCGAGCTATCTGCACGAGCCGGGGCATGCGCACGATGGCGTCACCGTCACGCTGCCGATCTACGCCTTGAATGCGGCGAGCGAAGACCGCTGCGAGTGGCTGGTGCCGGGGATGCTGAAAGACAAGCTCGTGGCCCTGACCAAGACCTTGCCGCAGCGACCGCGCTCGCGCCTCGTGCCCCTGCCCGACTATGCCGACGACTTCATCCTGCGCCACGAGTTCGGCGCCGGCAGCCTGGTCGATGCGCTGGCCGCCGACGTGCGCACGCGCAGCGGCATCGAGATCAAGGCCGCCGACTTCAAGCACGAGCAGCTCGCGCCGCACCTGCTTATGAACCTGCGCGTCGTCGACGAGTATGGCCGCCAGCTC
>JANXWR010000064.1 GCA_025351025.1 Burkholderiales bacterium
CGAGCCGTTCGCCTGGGCTGCCCCGCGAGCCGACCGGTTCGAATTGCGCGCGACTTGCCTTTGAAGGACGGCCTTCCATGTTCGAACGATCTGTCTTCACGCTCGCCCACATCGACCCCGAGATCGCCTCGGTCATCGAGCGCGAGAACCGGCGCCAGGAAGAGCACATCGAGCTGATCGCCTCCGAGAACTATGCCTCGCCGGCGGTGATGGCGGCGCAAGGCAGCCAGCTCACCAACAAGTACGCCGAGGGCTATCCCGGCAAGCGCTACTACGGCGGCTGCGAATTCGTCGACATGGCCGAGCAGCTCGCCATCGATCGCGTCAAGCTGCTCTTCGACGCGGCCTACGCCAACGTGCAGCCCAACTCCGGCTCGCAGGCCAACCAAGCCGTCTTCTTCGCCCTGCTGCAGCCCGGCGACACGGTGATGGGCATGAGCCTTTCCGAGGGTGGTCACCTGACGCACGGCATGCCGCTGAACATGAGCGGCAAGTGGTTCAAGGTCGTGAGCTACGGCCTCACCGCCAAGGAAGAGATCGACTACGAGCAGATGGAGCGGCTGGCCCACGAGACCAGGCCCAAGCTCATCATTGCCGGCGCCTCGGCGTACAGTCTGAAGATCGATTTCGCGCGCTTCGCCAAGGTCGCCAAGGATGTCGGCGCCTGGTTCATGGTCGACATCGCGCACTACGCCGGTCTGGTCGCCGCCGGCGTCTATCCGAACCCGGTGCCGCACGCCGACGTCGTCACCTCGACCACCCACAAGAGCCTGCGCGGGCCGCGCGGCGGCATCGTCCTGATGAACGACGAAACGATGGCCAAGAAGATCAACAGCGCCGTCTTCCCCGGCTTGCAGGGCGGGCCGCTGATGCACGTGATCGCGGCCAAGGCAGTGGCGTTCAAGGAAGCGCTGACGCCGGAGTTCAAGCTCTACCAGGAGCAGGTCGCGAAGAATGCGATCGTGCTCGCCGAGACGCTCACCGAGCGCGGGCTGCGCATCGTCAGCGGGCGCACCGAAAGCCACGTCATGCTGGTCGACCTGCGGCCGAAGAACCTGACCGGCAAAGAGGCCGAGTCGGTGCTGCACGCGGCGCACATGACCTGCAACAAGAACGGCATCCCGAACGACCCGCAAAAGCCGATGGTGACGAGCGGCATCCGCCTCGGCACACCGGCGATGACGACGCGGGGCTTTCGCGAGGAAGAAGCGACGCGCACCGCGCATCTCATCGCCGACGTGCTCGACAACCCGAACGACGAAGCCAACCTCGCCAGGGTGCGCACCAAGGTCGCGACCTTGACCCGGGACTTTCCGGTCTACAGATAAGCATGACAGCCCCCACGCTCACTGCGTTCGCTGCCCCCCGCGGGGGCGCTCAATCGGCTTGGGAGCGGCCCGGCGCCGATTGAGCGCATGCGCTGCCCCTTCTGCAGCCACGAAGACACGACGGTCGTCGAGACGCGCGACTCCGAAGAGGGCGACGTCGTGCGCCGTCGCCGGCGATGCCAGAGCTGCGACAAGCGCTTCACGACCTACGAGCACGCCGAGATCGCCCTGCCCTCGGTGGTCAAGAAGGACGGCACGCGCGCCGAGTTCGACCCGGCCAAGGTCCGCGCCTCGATGACGCTCGCCCTGCGCAAGCGGCCGGTCAGCCTCGAGCAGATCGACGCGGCGATGGAGCGCATCCAGGAGAAGCTCCTCAACAGCGGCGCCAAGGAAGTGCTCTCGGCCAAGGTCGGCGAGCACGTCATGCGCGAGCTCAAGCGCATCGACAAGGTGGCCTACGTGCGCTTCGCGTCGGTGTATCGCAGCTTCGAGGACGTCGACGAATTCCGCCAGCTGATCCGCGACATCTGAGCGCAGCACGCGCCTGACTGGGCGGGGCTCCCCCCGAACGGGCGCCCCGCTCGTTCTCCCCCGCGATTCCCCTCGATACGGGATCGCGGAAAAGCTCACGCTTTTCTACAGTGCTTCGCATGGACACGAAGCACTTCCGCCGCAGCCCGAACCTTCGCCAGAGCGGCATCTCCCTGATCGAGGCGATGATCGTCGTCGTCGTGACGGCGATCATCGCCACGACCGCGGCGCCCAGCCTCGACGCCTTCATCGACGGCCGCCGCCTCGACGCCGCCGCTCACGCCCTCGCCGCCGACGTGCAGTTCGTGCGCAGCGAGTCGGTGGCGCGCAACCGCCCGCTTCGTCTCAGCGTTCATGCCAGCGGCGCCGCGAGTTGCTGGGTCGTGCACACCGGCACCGCGGCGCAGTGCAGCTGCGCCGACAGCGGCCCGGCCGTCTGCACAGGCGGCGCCGCCGAGATCAAGACCGTCGTTCTCGGCGCCGCCGATCGCGTCGTCGTGCAGGCCAACGTCGCCTCGATCCTGTTCGATCCGCTGCACGGCACGAGCACGCCGACCGGCACGCTGCGCCTGATCGACCGGCGCGGCCGCGCCGTGCACCACATCGTCAACGTCATGGGCCGGCTTCGCTCGTGCACACCGAACGGCGCGGTGCCGGGCTGGCCGGCCTGCTGAATTCAACCAGGAGATTTCCATGCAACGACTTTCCACCTCCCGCACCGAGCCGAGCCGCAACAAGGCGAATCGCGGCTTCACACTGATCGAGACGATGATCGCCGTCGGCATCGCCGGCGTGCTGTCGAGCGTCGCCTACCCTTCGCTGGAGGGCCATGTGCTGCGCGCGCGCCGCACCGACGGCCTGGTCGCGCTGATGCAGGCGCAGCTCGCCGAGGAGCGTCATCGCGCCAACCACCGTACCTACGGCGACCTGGCCGAGATCGGCCTGCGCAGCAACTCGATGTCGGGCTACTACACGCTGCAGGTGACTTCGAGCTCGATCGACGGCTACGAAGAGGTCGCCACCGCGAACGGCCGGCAGGCGCGCGACGGCAGCTGCCAGACGCTGCGCCTGGCCGCCTACGGCGCGAGCCTCGAGTACGCGTCGGGGCCGAACGCGTCGGCGTCGAATCCGCCCGACGTCAACCGCAAGTGCTGGAACCAGTGATGGGCGCGCGCCGCTCACGTGGGCTCTCGATGATCGAGCTGCTCGTCGGCACCGCGATCGGGCTGGTCATCGTCGCCGCCGGCACGGTCGTCGTCGTGCACCACGCTCGCGAGAACCGCGCCCTCGTGATCGAGGCTCGGCTGATGCATGATCTGCGCGCCGCCGCTGGACCTCGTCTCGCGCGACCTGCGCCGGTCCGGCTACTGGGCTGCCGAGGCGTCGGGGGTGCGCAATGACGACGGCAGCGCGGTCGTCGCCAATCCCTATGCCGCGGTCACGCCCGAGGCGGCGGCGTCCGACGCGGTGCGCCTGAGCTTCTCGCGCGACGCGAGCGAGAACGACGTCGTCGACAGCAACGAGCAGTTCGGCTTTCGGCTGCGCAACGGCGCCATCGAGCTGCAGCTCGGCGACAGCAACTGGCAGGCGCTCACCGATCCGGCGACGCTCGTCGTCACGACCTTCAGCGTCGAGCCGCATGTCGAAGAGACCAGTCTGGCGCCGTTCTGCGCCGAGCCCTGCGCCGCAGGCAGCACCTGGTGCCCGCCCCGGCAGCAGGTCCGGAGCTACGCGATCGCGATCGCGGGCCGCTCGGTGCTCGATGCGAACGTACGGCGCAGCGTGCAGAGCGCTGTGCGACTGCGCAATCTCGCCGTCGTCGGCAGCTGCGAGGGTTGAGACATGAGAACTGCCTCTACTCACAAACAGCGCGGCGCAGCCTCGCTCATCGTCACGATGTTGCTCGTCTTCGCGATGCTGATCGTCGTCGCTTACGCCAATCGCAACGTCGCCGTCGAAGCGCGCGCCTCGGCCAGTCAGTACCGCTCGACGCAGGCATTCGAGGCGGCCGAAGCCGGCCTCGAATGGGTGCTCGCCAAGCTCAACGACGGCACGCCTATCGATGACGACTGCCTGCCGAGCACCGATCCGGCAGCGACCTCGTTTCGCGCCCGCCAGTTGCGTCTCACCGCCGCCGGCTTCGTCGCCGCGACCTGGGACAACGCGGGCACGCCAGCGCCGCTGCAGGCGGCGTGCGTGCGCACCGACACCGGCTGGTCGTGCAGTTGTCCGAGCAACGCCGGGCCGACACTCGCCATCGCCACTGGCGCCGCGACCGCGCCCGCCTTCATGGTGGAGCTTTCGACGGGCGCCAAGCCAGGGCTGATCGTCGCCTCCGCGACTGGCTGCACGCGCACCGACACCTTGTGCGCCGCCACGTCGAGCGTCGGACACGAATCCGCAGCGCGCGTCGAGGTCACGTTCGGCCTGCTGCCGGGATTGCGTTCGTCGCCCGTCGCGGCACTCACTGCACGCGGCGACGTCGACGCCGGCACCGGCGCGCTCGGCCTGCACAACACCGACCCGGCGTCCGATGGCGCCGCCGTCGACGCGGGCGGCCGTGTCAGCGGCGACGCGCTTCGCTTCAGCGCACCGGCCGGCGCGTCGCTCGATGGCACGATCGTCTCCAGCGACGCGACCCTGGCCGGCTTGGCTGGCGACCGCTACTTCGCGCGCTGGTTCGGCATGGACAAAACGACCTGGATGGCCCAGCCGGCGGCAACGCGAATCACCTGCAACGGCAGCTGCGCAAGCTCGCTCGCCGATGCGGTCGCGGCAGGCGCACGGCTTCTCGCCATCGACGGCGACCTTGATCTCGACGGCCCGATCTCGCTCGGCACGAGCGAGCGGCCCATCGTCCTCGTCGCCAGCGGCGTGCTGCGCCTGCGTGGCGCGGTCACCTTGCGGGGCGTCGTCGCCGCCGCATCGGTCGACTGCCGCGGCACCGCCGTCGGCGCGCTCGTCCAGGGCGCGGCGATCAGCGAGAGCGACTACATCGGCGACGCCGCCGCCGACATCGTCCACGACGCCGCGATCCTGGCCCGCTTGAAAACAGGAACCGGCAGCTTCGCCCGCGTCAACGGCAGCTGGAAGGACTTCTGACCATGAACCACCATGCCTTCGCCGATGCCACAGTGCGCCGCTCGCAACGCGGTGCGGCGCTGCTCGAATCGCTGATCGCCTTCGTCTTTCTCGCCATCGCCGCGATGTCGGCGGCGCAGTTGCAAGGGCACCTCCGGCTGCACGCCGACCTTGCGCGGCAGCGCTCGCAGGCCGTCCACCTGGGCCAACGCGAGCTCGAGACGCTGCGCGCCTGGTCGACGCCGGCGGCTGCTTCCGGTGCCAGCGCCTATGCGGACATCGTCGACGCCGACGCAGGCGACGCCGTGAATGCCGACTACCGCATCGTCCGCCGCGTCGACGACGCCGCCTTCGCCGGGGCGAAGAGCACGTCGGTGGCGGTCGAGTGGTCCGACCGCAGCGGCGCGTCTCAGCGCGTCGTTCTCGACAGCGTGATCGCGCGCAGCGACCCGGCGTGGTCCGGCACACTGGCGCTGGGCGGCGGCGCCGGTGCGCCGCGCGGCGCGTATGGTCGCGCGCCGGCCGTGCCCGTGATGGCAAAGTCGCTCGGCGGCGGCCGCAGCGCGCTGAAGCTCACCGCCGCGGGAAGCATCGCCTGCGTCTTCGACGATGCCACGGGCAGCGTCGTCTCGCGCTGCACCGGTGTCGCCGCGTCGACGGCGACGCGTGACCTCACGTCGAGCGATCTCTCGTCATGCAGTGCGGGTGCCTGGCTGCTCCTGTCCGGCACCATCCGCTTCACGTCGGCGGTGCCGCCACTGCCTTGGCAGGCGAACGAGGCGCCGCCCGCGCTGGCAGTCGCCCTTGCGCTTTCGGGTGGCACCTACGCCGCTGCTCCCGACTGCAGCAGCAACACGATGAAGACGGTGCGCTACAGGGCCGGCGGCAGCCTGCATATCGACGCCGTGCCCTTCGACGCGCTGCCGGCGTCGCTCGGCCTTTCGTCGTGGAGCGACACCGGTGATCGCTTCGTCAACTACCGCTGCGTCGTCACGCCGCGCGCCGACGGCCGCTGGTCCGGGCGCAGCACGCTGGTCCCCGCCGGCTGGACGATCGGCACAGGCAGCGCCGACCGGCGCGTCTGCCGCTATGCCGCCGATCGCGACGGCTCGGGCGCGATCGATGCGAACATCGAGCATCCGGCCGACTATGCTGGCGTCGCCGGCGCGTTGCGGGAGCAGAATTTCATTGTCGTGCGCGGCGACCAGGGCTGCCCCGCCGCAGCCGATGGCAGCCTGCTCGCCGCTGCCTCCGGGACGGTGCCACATCAACCTTGAGCTCTCACGAACCGCGCATCCCTTGAACAGCACGCCGACCCCCGATGCCGAACCCGGCGCCGCGTTCGCCGCGCCGATGCGCGAGGCGCTGGCGCTGGCGCAGCACGCGATCGGCCTGTCGGACCCGAACCCGCGCGTCGGCTGCGTCATCGTCGCCGCCGACGGGCATGTGCTCGGGCGCGGCCACACGCAGGAGGCGGGCGGCGCGCATGCCGAGGTGATGGCCTTGCGCGACGCCTCGTCGCGCGGTGCCCATGTGCAAGGCGCCACCGTCGTCGTCACGCTCGAGCCGTGCTCGCACCATGGCCGCACGCCGCCATGCGCGGATGCGCTGATCGAGGCCGGCGTCGGCCGCGTCGTCATGGCCATGCGCGATCCGAATCCGTTGGTCGCGGGGCAAGGCGCGGCTCGCCTTGCAGCAGCCGGCATCGAGATCCTCGACGGGCCCTTCGCGACGAAAGCACATGAACTCAACGTCGGCTTCGTCTCGCGCATGACGCGCGGCCGACCGTGGCTGCGCCTCAAGGTCGCGGTCTCGCTCGACGGCCGCACCGCCCTGGCCAACGGCGCCAGCCAGTGGATCACCGGCGAGGCCGCGCGCAGCGACGGCCATGCCTGGCGCAAGCGCGCCGGCGGCGTGCTCACCGGCGTCGGCACCGTCCTCGACGACGACCCGCGGCTCGACGTGCGACTGGTTCGCACCGCGAAGCAACCGCTGCGCGTCGTCGTCGATTCGCGCCTCGAGACACCGCCCGCGGCGCGCATCGTCGAGCCGCCGGGACCGGTGCTGCTCTACGCGGCGGCCGAGAACGGCGAACGCCGTCGCGGCCTCGAAGCGCGTGGCGCCGAGATCACCCTCCTTCCGTCACCGTCGGGCAAGGTCGACCTGGCGGCGATGCTTGCCGACCTGGGCCGGCGCGGCATCAACGAGCTGCACGTCGAGGCCGGCGAAAAGCTCAACGCCTCGTTGCTGCGCGAGGGCCTGGTCGACGAGCTGCTCGTCTACGTCGCGCCCCGGCTGCTCGGCAGCGGCCGCGGCCTGGCCGCGCTCGGGTCCTTCGAGCGGCTTGAGCAAAGCCTCGATTTCCGCATCATCGAGACGACCGCGCTCGGCGACGATCTGCGCTTGCTGCTCCGACCGCGCTGACACCTTCGCGACGGCGCCGCCTCGGCGTCGCGGCGACAATCGTCCCATGTTCACCGGCATCGTCAGCGGCGTCGGCCGCATCATCGAAGCGCGAGCGCTCGGCGCCGGCGCCGGCTTCGGCAAGGCCTTGTCGATCGAAGCGCCGGCCGGCTTTCTCGACGGCGTCGGCATCAGCGACAGCATCGCCCTGTCGGGCGCCTGCATGACGGTGGTCTCGCTCGATGCCGCAGCCCGTCGCTTCGGTATCGAGATCTCCGCCGAAAGTCTGGACAAGACCGCTGGTCTCGACGGGCCGGGCGAGGTCAACCTCGAAAAGGCCTTGCGCGCCGACGGCAAGCTCGACGGCCATCTCGTCAGCGGCCATGTCGACGGCGTCGGCCGGGTCACGCGCTTCGAGCGAGTCGGCGAGTCGTGGGAGCTGCGCGTCGAAGCACCTGCCGCGCTGGCGCGCTTCTTCGCCGTCAAAGGCTCGGTCGCCGTCGACGGCGTCAGCCTGACGGTCAACGCCGTTGCCGACGTCGCCTCGGGCTGCGAATTCTCGATCAACCTGATCCCGCACACGGTGCAGAACACGAGCCTGCGCGGCCTGTCGGTCGGTCGCGGCGTCAACCTCGAGATCGACCTGATAGCCCGCTATGTCGAGCGCATGCTGGCCGCTGCCCACAGGGCGGTCTGAACCCACCCCAACGCCTACAATTTCAGCCATGACCATCGCCCCCATTCCCGAGCTAGTCGCCGAGCTGGCCGCCGGCCGCATGGTCATCCTCGTCGACGAGGAAGACCGCGAGAACGAGGGCGACCTCGTGCTCGCCGCCGATCACGTCACGCCCGAAGCGATCAACTTCATGGCCAAGTATGGCCGCGGCCTGATCTGCCTGACGCTCACGCGCGAGCGCTGCGAGCGACTGCAGCTGCCGCCGATGACGGCGAAGAACGGCGCCCAGCACGGCACCGCGTTCACCGTCTCGATCGAGGCGGCCACCGGCGTCACCACGGGCATCTCCGCCGCTGACCGGTCGCGCACCGTGCAGGCTGCGGTCAGGAAAGACGCGCGAGCCGCCGATCTGGTGCAGCCCGGCCACATCTTCCCGCTGCAGGCGCACGACGGCGGCGTGCTCATGCGCGCCGGCCACACTGAAGCCGGTTGCGATCTCGCGGCGATGGCCGGCCTGGCGCCGGCCGCGGTGATCTGCGAGGTGATGAACGACGACGGCACGATGGCGCGCCTGCCCGATCTGGTGGCCTTCGCCGAGCTGCACGGCCTGAAGATCGGCACGATCGCCAGCCTGATCGAGCACCGCAGCCGCAACGAGTCGCTGATCGAGCGCGCCGGCACGCGCAAGATGCTGACGCCGCAGGGCGAGTTCGACTGCACCGTCTACACCGACAAGACTGGCGGCCTGCACCTGGCGCTGACGCGTGGCCGATGGTCGGCCGCCGACGAGGTGCTGGTGCGCGTGCACGAGCCGCTATCGGTGCTCGACCTGCTCGACGCCGGCCCTTCCGACCACTCTTGGCCGCTGCCGCGCGCGCTGGCCGCGCTGCAGAAAAGCGAGCGCAGCGCCGCCGTGCTGCTCAACTGCGGCGAAGACGCCGCCGCCCTGCTGCCGCAGATGCTCGCGCGCAGCCGCGGCGCGCGGCGGCCGCCGCAGCCGATGGACCTGCGCACCTACGGTATCGGCGCGCAGATCCTGCGCGACCTCGGCGTGGCCAAGATGAAGCTGCTCGGCAGCCCGCGCCGCATGCCGAGCATGGCCGGCTACGGCCTCGAGGTGAACGGCTTCGTCGCCGACGAGCCGCCCGTCGTTTCCGCGGCCATCGCCACGCATGCGCAACGCTGACCGCGGCGAGGCGGCGCGCCTCGACGGTCGCGAGCTGCACATCGGCATCGTCCAGGCGCGCTTCAACGCCGCCATCACCGACCGCATCGTCGCCGCCTGCCGCGCCGAGCTGGCCGCGCTCGGCGTCGGCGCGAGCGCCACGACGACGCTGCAAGTGCCGGGCGCGCTCGAGATCGGCCTCGCGCTCGCCACGCTGGCCGAGAGCGACGAGTTCGATGCGCTGATCGCGATCGGCTGCGTCATCCGCGGCGAGACCTACCACTTCGAGCTGGTCGCCAACGAAAGCGGCGCCGCCGTGACGCGCGTCTCGCTCGACCACGGCGTGCCGATCGCCAACGCCAACCTGACCTGCGAGAACGAGGCCCCGGCCACGGCGCGCGCCGACGACAAGGGCCGCGACGCCGGCCGCGTCGCCGTCGAGATGGCGAACCTGCTGGACGACGGGTCGTGAGCGACGAGCCGAGCGGCGGCGACAGGCGCAGGCGCCGGGGCAGCACCGTCACCACGGCCCGCCGCAAGGCCCGCGAGTTCGCTCTTCAGGGCTTGTACGAATGGCTGATCGGCGGTGCCGACGCCGGCGTCGTCGATGCCCACGTGCGCGAGCAGGAAGGCTTCGACAAATGCGACGCCGCGCACTTCGACATGCTGCTGCACGGCTGCATCCGCGAGGCGGCGGAGCTCGATGCGCTGCTCGCCGGTCACCTCGATCGCAAGACCGAGCAGCTCTCGCCGGTCGAGCACGCGGTGCTCATGATCGGCGCCTACGAGCTGCGCCACTGCGTCGACATTCCGTACAAGGTCGCCATCAACGAGGCGGTCGAGCTGGCCAAGAGCTTCGGCGGCACCGACGGGCACAAGTACGTGAACGGCGTGCTCGACAAGACCGCCTTCGACCTGCGCGGCGGCGAGGTCGAGGCGGCGCGCGTGCGGCGCGGCTGAAAAGGTGGCGCAAGCACGGTCCTCGCCCGGCAGGACAGACACCTCCGGCGCTGTCGGACGATGCCTACTGCTGGACGCGGAATGGTGAGCTAGTGTTACGAACGTTCCCGGCGACGCCTATTTCACACTCCGCACCCTCGCGCCTCACTTAAGCTGGCGACGTGAGCAGCAGTTCGATCCCGCCAGCCGTGCCCGGCGACTCCGTCCCGGGCGCGTCGTCCAGCGCTCCGGGCGTCGCCCTGTGGAGCGACTCCGACAGCGGCCGACCGACGGCGCCTGGCTTCGGCGGCCTTATCGCCGCGCCCGCCGACCGCGCCATGCCGACGATCGGCCACATCGGCCGCTATGCGCTCAAGTACCAGCTCGGCAGCGGCGGCCTGGGCACCGTATTCGCCGCCCACGATCCGCTGCTGTCGCGGCTGATCGCCGTCAAGACGCTCAACGTCGAGATCAAGGACGAGGAGCGCGAGTCCTTCAACGCCCTCTTCATCAACGAGGCCCGCGCCGCCGGCGGCCTCAGCCACCCGCACATCGTCACAGTGTTCGATGCCGGCATCAGCGACAACCGCGCCTACATCGCCATGGAGCTGCTGAAGGGCCGCGACCTGCGCCAGCTGCGCCAGGAAGGCTGGCGCGCGACGCCGGCACAGGCGGCGCTGATCGTGCGCCGCGTCGCCGACGCGCTCGCCTTCGCCCACTCCAAGGGCGTGATCCACCGCGACATCAAGCCGGCCAACATCTTCATGGTCGGCCGCACCCAGCCGCGCGTGCTCGACTTCGGCATCGCCCGCGTCGCGCACCAGCGCGAGAGCGGCGACATCCTGCCCGGCGCCGGCTCGCCCTACTACATGGCGCCCGAGCAGGTGCGGCGCGAGCCGGCCGATCGGCGTGCCGACGTGTTCTCGCTCGGCGTCGTGCTCTACGAGCTGCTCACCGACACCAAGCCCTTCGTCGGCGAGTCGCTGAAGCAGATCACGAGCGCCGTTCTCGAGCAAGAGCCGCCGCTCGCTAACAAGGTCGACAAGGCCGTGCCGAAGGCGCTGGCCGAAATCGCGGCGCGGGCGATGGCCAAGGATCCGGAGCAGCGCTTCCGCTCGGCGCGCTCGTTCGCGCGAGAGCTGCGCCAGTGGCTCGATGCCAACCCGGTGGGACCGGAGGGCGAAGCGATCGCGCCGGTCGAGGCCGCGCCGGACGTGCGGCAGCGCCGCGCGCCGCGCGTCGCCATCGCAGCGCTCGCCCTCGTCGGCCTGCTCGCCGCCGCTTTCTGGTGGCAGCGCGGCAACATCCCGGAGCGCACCGCCCCTGTCGCCGCAGCGATGACGCCGGCGCGGGCCGCGGTCGTCGTCGCACCGGTGGCGCGCGCGATCGTGCCGGAGCCGACGCCGAGCACCGTGCCGACGCCCACGCCCGTACCCACCGTCGCGACAGCGCCTTCCGCGCCGGCGACGCCAGCAGCCGTCGCTGCGGTCACGCCGGCGGCAATGCCGAGCATGGCGACGCCAGCCATCACCTCGGCGCACGATTCTCTGCTCCTGGCCACGATCGTCCCGACCGCGCCGACGCTGGCACTTCGCCGCGCCGCGCCGGCCACCGAGGTCGCGCCCGCCGTTCCGGCAGCGACGCACCGCGACGCGCCCGCCACGATCACATCGCCACCGGCGATCACGCCGCCGACGAAGGAATCGACCCGCGAGCGGCGCGCCCGCGAAGCCCGCGAACGCGACGCCAGGCTCGCCGCGGCGATGCCCGTAGCGCCGGCTACCGGCACCGTCAGGATCGCCGTCAGCCCCTGGGGACAGGTCGAGGTCGACGGCGTGCCTTCGGGCGCGGCGCCGCCGCTGACCGAGCTCACCCTCGCCGAAGGCCGGCACCAGATCGTCGTTCGCAACGGCGAGTTCACGCCCTTCGTCGCAATGATTGACGTCGTCGCCGGTCAGCCGATTTCGCTAAGGCACAAGTTCGGTTCGTGAATCCAACGTCGCCCCCAGGCTCACTTGGTTCGCTGCCCCCAAGGGACCGAGAGGGCCTCTTCGTGACCCTTGGGGCATGGCCGGGCTTGGGGCGGCCCGGCACCCGGCCGTGAGGTTTGCCCAGGTCGCGATAGCATCGGCCGCCGGGCTTCTCCTCGCGGCATGCATGCAAACACCGCCCGCCCCGGTCGGCCTGCTCGACGTGAGCGGGCGGCCGGCCGAGAAAGCCTTGCTCGACGGCCTCAAGGCTTATGAAGACGCCCAATACGACAACGCGGAGCGAAAGTTCCGGCAAGCCCTCGGCCTCGGCCTGGCCTCGGCCAAGGACCGCGCCGAGGCGCACAAGCGGCTGGCCTTCATTCATTGCGCGGCCGGCCGCCTGCCCGAGTGCGAAACCGAGTTCCGCCTGGCGCGCCAGGCCGATCCCGGCTTCGCCCTCGACCGCTCCGAGGCCGGGCACCCTGTCTGGGGCCCGGTGTACCGCAAGGTCGTACCGCCCTGACCCGGCCTCGCCCGGCGCGGCCGCATGAGGGCGGCGGCACGCGCGCGGCAAGGGCTGGACCAGCCGCCGGACTTTCGCCTGCCGATCCGCGTCTACTGGGAAGACACAGACGCCGCCGGCATCGTCTTCTATGCCAACTACCTGAAGTTCTTCAAGCGGGCACGCACCGAGTGGCTGCGCAGCTTCGGCCTAGAGCAGGAGCGATTGCGTGCCGAGTCCAGCATCGCCTTCGTCGTCACCGAGACGACGCTGCGCTACTTCGCACCGGCGCGACTCGACGACATGATCGAGGTCGGCGTGCACATCGAGCGCCTCGGCCAAGCCAGCCTGGTCGTGACGCAGCAGGCGCTGCGCGGCGACGATGTGCTGGTCGAGGGCACGATCCGGGTCGGTTGCGTCGACCTCGGAACTTTCCGGCCGCGCCGCATCCCTGACGAGATCCTGATGATGATCCTCAAAGACGACTCACGATGAACCAGGACTTTTCGATCGTCACGCTCGTCCTGCATGCGAGCCTCGTCGTGCAGGTCGTCATGGTGGGCCTGCTCCTCGCCTCGCTGGCCAGCTGGACGGTGATCTTCGGCAAGCTGTTCGGGCTGCGCAAGGTGCGCACCGACAACGACGTGTTCGAACGCGAGTTCTGGGCCGGCCGCAACCTGAACGATCTGTTCGCCGATGCGACGAAGAAGGTGCCTGCCTCGGCGATGGAGCGGATCTTCGCCTCGGGCATGCGCGAGTTCTTCAAGCTGCGCGAAAAGCGCGTCGTCGATGCCGGTGCCCTGCTCGACGGCGCGCGGCGCGCCATGCGCGCCAGCTTTCAGCGCGAGCTCGACACGGTCGAGTCGAACCTCTCGTTTCTTGCCTCGGTCGGCTCGGTCTCGCCCTATGTCGGCCTGTTCGGCACGGTCTGGGGAATCATGCATGCCTTCATCGGCCTGTCGAACCTGCAGCAGGTGACGCTGGCGACCGTTGCCCCTGGCATCGCCGAGGCGCTGGTGGCGACGGCCATCGGTCTCTTCGCGGCGATCCCTGCGGTGATCGCCTACAACCGCTTCGCTCGCCAGATCGACCGCATCGCGACCCAGCTCGAGAGCTTCATCGAAGAGTTCTCGAACATCCTGCAAAGAAACGCCGGCGCCATGCCGAAATGAAGCCCGATGGCGCCTCACTTCGTTCGCTGCCCGCAGAGGACCGAGCGGGCGCGTTCGTGGCCCTTGGGGCGCGGCCGGCCTTGAGGCGGCCCGGCGCCCGGCCGATGCCTATTTAGAACCAGATGGCCACCTTCATCCAGCGCGGCGGCACGCGCCGCCGCACGATCAGCGAGATCAACATGGTCCCGTTCATCGACGTCATGCTCGTGCTGCTCATCATCTTCATGGTCACGGCGCCGCTCATCACCACCGGCATGGTCGACCTGCCGAGCGTCGGCAAGAGCCGGCAGCGGCCCGAGCACTTCGTCGAGCTCGTCATCAGCGCCGACGAGCAGCTGCGCATGCGTGTCGACGGCAAGGATTCGGCGACGCTCCGCCTCGCCGACGTGGCAGCGCGCGTCGCCGAGGTGCAAGCAGGCAACGCGAACACGCCGGTCGTGATCTCGGCCGATCGCAACGTCAAGTACGAGACGGTGGTCAAGACCATGGACGTGCTGCAGCGCGCCGGCGTGCAGCGGGTCGGCCTCTCGGTGAAGCAGGCGGCGGCTTCATGACCGAGCCGGTGTCATGAGCACGATGGCCCTTTCGGCACGCGACGCCTTCGCGCCGCGGCGCCCGCCCGGCATGGGCCCGGGCCTCGTGCTGGCCCTGATCGCGCACGCGCTGCTGATCCTCGCCCTGGCATGGAGCGTGAACTGGAAGACGAGCGAGCCCGAAGGCGTCGTCGCCGAGCTGTGGTCGTCCATGCCGCAGATCGCTGCGCCGCGTGTCTCGCTGCCCGAGCCACGGCCACCGGTGGTCGAGCCCAAGCCGACGCCGCCGGAGCCGCGGCCCGAGCCGGTGACGCCGCCGCAGGTCGACGCGCAGATCGCCATCGAGCGCGCCGAAGCGGCGAAGAAGGCCGAGGCCGTCAGGCGCGAGGAAGCACGCCGCGCCGAGGCCGAACGCGAGCGCCAGCGTCTCGCCGACGAGCAGGCCGAGAAGAAGAAGCTCGCCGAGAAGGCGCGCCAGGACGAGGCGCGCGACGCGGCGATCCGAGAGGCCAACCTGCGCCGCATGATGAAGCAGGCCGGCTCCAGCGACGACCCGGCCGCCACAGGCAATGCGACGCGCAGTGCCGGTCCGTCAGCCAGCTACGGCGGGCGCATCAAGGCGGCTATCCGGCCCAACATCACGCTGCTCGGAAGCGCCATTCCCGGCAATCCGCTCGCCGTCGTCGAGGTGCGTCTCGCTTCTGACGGCAGCATCGTCTCGCAGCGGCTCGTCAAGAGCAGCGGCTCGGCGACATGGGACGAGGTCGTCCTGCGCGCGGTCGAAAAGACGCGGGTCCTACCGCGCGACGAAGGCCGGGTGTACTCGCCGATGACCCTCGAGTTCCGGCCGCAGGACTGACCCCGGCGGCATCAACGCTCGAGCACGAGCTCGCTGACGTAGGCGACGCTGCGGCTCTTCGTGTTGTCGGCATCGGCGCCGACCGCCACGCCGACGATGGGCGGCACGCTCGCGCTCTCGCTGCCGAAGACCTTGAGGTAGTCGGCGGCGACGTCGCGCCGCTCGGCCACCCACTGGTCGAGCCGCGAGGTTCCGCTCTGCAGCACGATGTAGCGAAGCCGCCGCGTGAACGGGCTGTCGAGCGCCGTGCCCGTGGGCAGGCGCGAGTCCCAGACGTAGCAGACGGTGGCAGTCGGCACCGGCTCGACCGAGCGCGAGCGCGCGATGCGCAGCAGCTGGCGCTCGCCGAACGAGAGCTGCTCCATCGGCTCGTCGAAGAAGACGCAGACCTTGACCTCGGTGTCGTCGCCCGACTTCTGGCGCAGGTCGGCATGCTCCAGCGGCCGCTCGACACGCCACTGCCAGGCGAGGTGCAGCGGCGGCAAAGTCGGCGCCAGGGCGTGGACGAGGTTGCCGTAGGACTCGTCGGCCTCGATCTTCACGGCGCGCCGTCCGTCGAGATCGACGACCGAAAAGCGCGTGTAGGGTTTGCTCTGTTGCGGCAGTCCTGCCACGTGCCAGGGCTCGGGCGGCGCGGTGCCAGGACCGGTCAACGGTCCAAGCAGCGGCTCGCTCCAGGCCGGCGCGGCGGCCAAGCCGGCGGCCAGCGCGACGGCCACGACGCTAGCGCGCAGGCCCATAGCCACCTCCGCCTGGCGTCTCGATAACGAACACGTCGCCCGCGTTCATCTCGATGCTGGCGATGTGGTCGAGCGCGACGCTGCTGCCATCGGCGCGCTCGACGCGGTTGATGCCCGGCAGCCCGGCGCCGCCGCCAGCCGCACCAAAGGCGCCCTGGTGCCGGTTGTTCGACAGGATCGACGCCGTCATCGGCTCGAGGAAGCGCATGCGCCGCACCGCGCCGTCGCCGCCGGCGAAGCGGCCGCGACCGCCCGAGCCGGGACGGATCTCGTAGCTGTCGAGGCGCACCGGGAAACGGAACTCGAGCACTTCGGGATCGGTGAGCCGGGAGTTGGTCATGTGCGTCTGCACCACCGAAGTCCCGGCAAACCCCGCGCCCGCGCCCGAGCCGCCGGACAGCGTCTCATAGTACTGGTGGCGGGCGTTGCCGAAAGTGAAGTTGTTCATCGTCCCTTGCGAAGAACCCATTGTGCCGAGTGCGCCGTAGAGCGCGTTGGTGATGCAGGTCGAGGTCTCGACGTTGCCGGCGACGACCGACGCCGGCGGCTTCGGGTTGAGCATCGAGCTTTCGGGAATGATCACCCGGAGCGGCTTCATGCAGCCGGCGTTGAGCGGGATGTCGTCGGCGACGAGGGTGCGAAAGACGTAAAGCACGGCGGCCATGCAGACCGCCGTCGGCGCGTTGAAGTTGTTGGTGAGCTGCGCCGAGGTGCCGGTGAAGTCGATCTCGGCGCTGCGCGCGTTGGCGTCGACGCGGATCGCCACCTTGATGACGGCGCCGTTGTCGAGCGGCAGCGAGAACGCGCCGTCCTTCAGTTTCGTGATGACGCGCCGCACCGATTCTTCGGCGTTGTCCTGGACATGGCGCATGTAGCTCTGCACGACGTCGAGCCCGTACTGCGCGACCATGGCGCGCAGCTCGCGCAGGCCCTTCTCGTTGGCGGCGACCTGCGCCTTCAAGTCGGCGAGGTTCTGCTCCGGGTTGCGCGCCGGATGCTCGCCGCTTTGCAGCAGGGCCCGCGTCTCGGCCTCGAGAAAGCGCCCGCCTTCTACGAGCTTGACGTTGTCGATCTGCACGCCCTCTTCCTCGATGCGCGTCGAGAACGGCGGCATCGAGCCGGGCGTCGTGCCGCCGATGTCGGCGTGATGGCCTCTGGAACCCACGTAGAACGTGGGTTCCAGAGGCCTTCGGCCCGACACACGCCCACCCCCATCCACTCCCTCCCCCTCGGAGTGGGAGGGCTTGTCCACTTCGAGGTAGACCGGTGTGACGACCGTCACGTCGGGCAGGTGCGTGCCGCCGTGATATGGATCGTTGAGCACGTACACGTCGCCCGGCTTCATGCGGCCGGCGTTGCGCGCGATCACCGTCTTGATCGACTCGCTCATCGAGCCCAGGTGCACCGGCATGTGCGGCGCGTTGGCGATGAGATTGCCTTCGGCGTCGAACAGCGCGCAGGAGAAGTCGAGACGCTCCTTGATGTTCACCGAGTAGGCGGTGTTCTGCAGCTGCAGGCCCATCTGCTCGGCGATGTTCATGAAGAGGTGGTTGAAGACCTCGAGCAGCACCGGATCGGCCGAGGTGCCGATGGCACGACGCGCCTGGCGCGCCTCGACACGCTCCAGCACCAGGTGGTCGAGCGCCGTGACGCGGGCGCGCCAGCCGGGCTCGACGACGGTCGTCGCATTGCGCTCGGCGACGATCGCCGGCCCGTCGATGCTGTGCCCCGGGCGCGCGTCTTCGCGCTCGACGAGCGCGGCGTCGTGCCAGCGGCCCTCGCTGAACAGGCGCACCGTCGCCTTGGCCGGCGCGGCACCGCTCGCGCCCAGCGCATGGCGCAGCTCGGCCGGCGCGTCGCCGGCGCCGACCGCCTCGACCGAGACCGCTTCGACGATCAATCGCCGCTCGCTCATGAGAAAGGCGAAGCGCTGCCGGTAGGTCGCCTCGAACGCGGCGCGCACCGCGTCGGCATCGCCGAAGGGCACGACGATGGCCGAGTCCGTGCCTTCGTAGCGCACATGCACGCGCCGATGCACCACCGCTTGCGCGCGCGCCACGCCCTGGCGCTCTAGCTCGGCGAGCGCCTCGGCGGCGAGCGCGTCGAGTCGTGCCGACAGCGCCGGTCCTGCGGACGCCAGCGGCAGCTCGATCGCCGCCTGGCGCAGCGTCGCCTGGTCGGCCAGGCCCATGCCATAGGCCGAGAGCACGCCGGCGAGCGGATGCACGAACACGCGCGTCATGCCGAGTGCGTCGGCGACGCGGCAGGCGTGCTGGCCGCCGGCGCCGCCGAAGCACTGCAGCGTGTAGCGCGTGACGTCGTAGCCGCGCGAGACCGAGATCTTCTTGATGGCGTTGGCCATGCCGCCGACGGCGATGTCGACGAAGCCTTCGGCCACCTGCTCGGGCGAGCGCACCGTGCCGGTGGCGCGTTCGATCTCGCCAGCGAGCGCTGCGAAGCGCCTGCGCACGATCTCGCCGTCGAGCGCTTCGTCGCCTGCGGGACCAAACACCTTGGGAAAGAATGCCGGCTGGATCTTGCCGACCGCGACGTTCGCATCGGTCACCGTGAGCGGCCCGCCGCGACGGTACGAGGCCGGGCCGGGATTGGCGCCAGCGCTGTGCGGCCCGACGCGAAAGCGCGCGCCGTCGAAACCGAGGATGGAGCCGCCACCAGCCGCCACGGTATGGATCGCCATCATCGGTGCGCGCACGCGCACCCCCGCCACCTGCGTCTCGAAGGCGCGCTCGAACTCGCCGGCGTAGTGGCTCACGTCGGTCGAGGTGCCGCCCATGTCGAAGCCGATGACGCGCAACCCCTCGCTGTCGCCCTGAGCGAAGCGAAGGGCCTCGTCTGCGGGCACGCCAGGATCCTTCGCTTCGCTCAGGATGACAGGAAGTCCCAACTCGGCGGTGCGCACCATGCCGACGATGCCGCCGGCCGGGCCGGAGAGGATGGCGTCCTTGCCCTGGAAGCCGCCGGCCTCGGCGAGGCCACCCGACGACTGCATGAAGTAGAGGCGCACGCCCGGCATCTCGGCTGCGACCTCGTCGACGTAGCGGCGCAGGATCGGCGAAAGGTAGGCGTCGACGACGGTCGTGTCGCCGCGCCCGACCAGCTTCATCAGCGGGCTGACCCGGTGCGAGACGCTCACCTGCGTGAAGCCGGCATCGCGCGCCAGGCGTTCGGCCGCCAGCTCGTGAGCGGTGTAGCGCCAGCCGTGCATGAAGACGATGGCGACGCTGGCCAGGCCGGCGACGCGCGCCGCCGCGAGGTCGGTACGCAGCCTGGCTTCGTCGAGCGCCCGCACGATCTCGCCGTCGACGCCGACGCGCTCGTCGGCCTCGATGACCTTGGCGTAGAGCAGCTCGGGCAGCACGATGTGCGGCTCGAACAGCTTGGGCCGCTCCTGGTAGCCGATGCGCAAGGCATCGCGAAAGCCCTTGGTGATGACGAGCAGCGTCGGCTCGCCCTTACGCTCGAGCAACGCGTTGGTGGCGACCGTCGTGCCCATCTTCACGCTCTCGACCTGTGCCGGCGTGATCGGCTCGCCGGCACCCAGGCCGAGCAGGCGGCGGATGCCGGCGACCGCCGCGTCGCGGTACTGCTCGGGGTTTTCGGAGAGCAGCTTCAGCGTCGTCAGCGAGCCGTCGGGGCGCTTGCCGACGACGTCGGTGAAGGTGCCGCCGCGGTCGATCCAGAACTGCCAGCGCGCTGGCGCGGACGGCGACGAAGCCTCGGTCGAAACGGTGTGCATCTCAGCCTTCGAGGTCGGTCACGAACATCTTGCCGGGCGCATGCGTGATGCAGAGCGCCAGCTTACTTCGTTGCGCCACCCATTGCGGCGTGACGCCGCAGGCCCAGAACACGGGCAGTTCGTCGTCCATGATCTCGACCCGGTCGCCGTACTCTGGGCGATCGATGTCGACGACGCCGATCGCTCCGGAATTGCCGACGTGCACCGGAGCACCGTGCGCGATCGGCAGCCGCGCCGAGATCTCGACGACGCGCGCGATGTCCCGGCTCTTGATCGGCCGCATGCTGACGACCATCTCGCCGCTGAAGATGCCGGCCGGCTCGCAGGCGATCCCCGTTCGGTACATGGCGACGTTGCGGCGCTGGTCGATGTGTCTGAGCGGCACGCCCGCCGCCTGCACGGCCGACTCGAACGAGAAGCTGCAGCCGATGAGAAAGCCGACCATGTCGTCGCGCCAGAGCGAAGCGATCTCGTCGCGCTCTTCTGCAAGCTCGCCGTCGCGATAGACCCGATAGCCGGGCAGGTCGGTGGCGATGTCCGCACCCGGCGCACTCGCCGGCTCGCGCACCCCCGGCGCCAGCACCTCGACCAGAGGGCACGGCTTTGGATTGCGCTGACAGAAGAGAAGAAAGTCGAACGCCTCGGACTTCGGCACGATCATGAGGTTGGCCTGGATCCGGCCCGGCGCGTGGCCGGTCGTCGCGCCACCGAACTCGCCGCTGCGGCAGGCGCGGCGGAGTTGCGCGGCGGAATCGAAGATCATGTTGTGACTCACATTGAGGCTCCGATGATTGTGCTCACAGCCCGAGGTACGCCTTCTTGACCCCGTCATCGTGCAGGAGCGACTGCGCGTCGCCTTCCATGACGATGCGCCCGGTCTGGATCACGTAGCCGCGATGCGCGATGCCTAGCGCCTTGTGCAGGTTCTGCTCGACCAGCAGGATCGTCACGCCTCGCTCGTTGACGCGCTGGATCACGTCGAGCACCTTGGTGACGAACTTGGGCGCGATTCCCCACGACGGCTCGTCGAGCATCAGGAGCCGCGGCCGCGCCATCAGCCCGCGCGCGATCGCAAGCATCTGCTGCTCGCCGCCGCTCATGGTGCCGGCGAGTTGCTGCGCGCGTTCCTTGAGGATCGGGAACAGGTCGAACATCTCGTCGATGCTCGCAGCAACCTCCGCGCCGTTTTCGCGGGCGAAGGCCCCGAGCTCGAGGTTGCGCAACGCGGTCAGGCGGGGGAAGAGGCGCCGCCCTTCGGGGACGAGCGAAAGGCCGAGCGGCACCCGCTGATGCGCGCGCACGCCGACGAGATCGCGCCCGTCCAGGCGAATGCTTCCGGCGTTGGCCGCGTTGAGTCCGGCGATCGCGCGCAAGGTCGTCGACTTGCCGTTGCCATTGCCACCCACGAGGGCGACGATCTTTCCGGCGTCGACCTTGAGGCTCACGCCATGCAGGGCCGGCACGCCGTCGTAGCTGACCTGCAGGTCGGCGACTTCGAGCGAAGCGGCGCTCATGGCTCGTCGCCGAGGTAGGCCGAGATCACCGCCGGGTCGCGCGACACCTCGGCCGGCGTGCCCTCGGCGATCTTCGCGCCGCGATCGAGAACGACGATGCGGTCGGCGATCGGCATGATGCCTTCGAGCACATGCTCGACGACGAGACAGGCGATGCCGTGCCCACGGATGCGCAGCACGACCTCGACCATCTCGCGCACTTCGCTCGGGTTGAGCCCGGCCATGACCTCGTCCATGAGCAGGACGCGCGGCTCGATCGCGAGGGCGCGGGCCACGGCCAGGCGGCGCTGCTCGCTGATCGTCAGGCTCGCGGCCGGTCGTTCAGCAAGCCGCTCGAGACCGACGAAAGCGAGCCAGCGCAAGGCCTCGACCCACGCCGCGGCGACGCGCCGGTGGTGCAGCAGCGCGGCGGCGAGCACGTTCTCGCCCGCCGTCATGCTGGTGAAGGTGCGCGCCACCTGAAACGTGCGGCCGACGCCGGCGCGCGCGCATGCGTCCGGCGCGAGTCCCGAGATCGTCTTGCCATCGAGCGTGATTCGGCCGGCGCTCGGCGCATAGAAGCCGGCGACGCAGTTGAACGCGGTCGTCTTGCCCGCGCCGTTCGGGCCGATCAGGCCGACGATCTGCGCGGCGTCGACCGAGAACGAAATGTCCTGGTTGGCGACCAGGCCACCGAAGTGCTTGCTGACGCCGTGCAGCTCGAGCAGGCTCATAAGGCAACCTTCGCGCTTCGCGCTGCGGTATTCGCCTTGGGAACGGCCCGGCGGCTCATCGCGCAGCCTCCCGTGCCGCGACTGCGCTGCGGCGCGCACGCCGCCCTTGCCTCCGGCTGCGGTACCAGCCGAGCAGACCGCTCGGGTAGAACACCGCAATGGCGACGATCAGCGCCGCGTAGATGATCGTGTCGGTGCCGCGACCCGAGCCGCCGAAACCGGCGCGCGTCAGCTCCTCGATCGTGGTCAGCACGATCGCCCCGAGCACCGGGCCGAACAGCGTGCCGATGCCGCCGAGGATGGAGACCAGCGCCATCTTGATCGAGAGCACCGTCGAGAACACCGAGGGCGGGTCGATGTAGAGCTCCTTCTGCGCGTAGAGGCTGCCGCCGAGCGCAGTGAAGAAGGCGCTGAGCGAAAGCGCGATCTGCTTGTAGCGCGTGATCGGGATGCCGATGCTGCGGGCCGCGTCGGGCTCGTCCCTGATCGCGCGCAGGTAGTAGCCGATGCGACTGCGCTCGACGATCGCGGTCGCTGCCAGCGTGAGGACGAGCAGGCTCAGCGCGAGCCAGTAGTAAGGCTGCTTGCCGGCGAAGACGAGCCAGGCCCAGCCTTCGTGATTCATCGGCACGGTGAGGCCGACAGCGGCCCCGCCGTACTCCCAGTTCGTGAAGACGATCTGCACCAGCTCGGCGACGGCAATCGTCGCCATCGCGAAATAGTGGCCCTTCAGGCGAAAGCACGACCAGCCGAAGGCCAAGCTCAGCAACGCCGCCACGGAGCCACCCGCCAGCACGCCGAGCCACGGGTTGACGCCGAACCTGAGCAGCAGAAGAGTCGACGTATAGGCGCCGACGCCGAAGAACGCAGCATGGCCGAGCGAAATCTGGCCGGCGTAGCCGCCGAGCAGGTTCCACGCGACGCCGAGTTGCGCCGCCATCAGCACCAGGATCACGAGATTGAGACGTGAAGCATCCGTGACGACGAAAGGCAGCCCGACCGCGACGAGCAGCGCCGCGCCGCCGATGGCCATCGTCCGCTTCATGCCTTGCCCCGCAATCCCTGCGGCCGAAACATCAGCACGGCGAGAAAGGCGACCAGGACGACCGCCATCTTGTACTGCGGCCCGACCAGCAGGCCGCCCATCACCTCGAGAACGCCGACAAGAATGCCGGCCCAGAACGCGCCGCTGACACTGCCGAAGCCGCCGAGGTTGACGACCACGAAGGCAATCAGGATGAAGTTCGCGCCGACCTCCGGAAAGATCGGAAAGAAGGTCGAGAGCAGGCCGCCCGCCGCGCCGGCGCAGGCCGCGCCGATGCCCCAGGCGAGCGCG
>JANXWR010000094.1 GCA_025351025.1 Burkholderiales bacterium
CGCCGAAGGTGCCAAGGTCGGCATCCTCGACGCCGACATCTACGGGCCGAGCCAGCCCATGATGATGGGCATCGTCGGCCGGCCGGAATCGGCCGACGGCAAGACAATGGAGCCGATGGAGAACTACGGCGTCCAGGTGATGTCGATCGGCTTTCTGGTCGAGGCCGACAACCCGATGGTCTGGCGCGGGCCGATGGCCACGCAGGCGCTCGAACAGCTGCTGCGCCAGACGCGCTGGGGCGATCTGGACTACCTGATCGTCGACATGCCGCCCGGCACCGGCGACATCACCTGGACGCCGTAGTTCTCCATCGGCTCCATGGTCTTGCCGTCGGCCGAGTCCGGCCGGCCGACGATGCCCATCATCATGGGCTGGCTCGGCCCGTAGATGTCGGCGTCGAGGATGCCGACCTTGGCACCTTCGGCGGCCAGGGCGAGCGCGAGGTTGACGGCGGTCGTGCTCTTGCCGACGCCGCCCTTGCCCGACGCGACGGCAACGATGTTCTTCACGCTCGGCAGCAGCTGCACGCCGCGCTGCACGGCATGCGCGACGACCTTCGAGCTGACGACGACGCTGACGTTGGCGACGCCGGGCACCGTGCGCGCGGCCTCGATCAGCTTGCGACGTAGCCCCTCGTGGAGCGACCTGGCGGGATAACCCAGCTCGACGTCGAACGCGACGTCCGCGCCCGTGATGCGGAGGTTGCGCAGCTGCCTGGAGGCGACGAGGTCGCGGCCGGTCTCGGGGTCGACGACGGCTTGCAGCGCCTGGAGGAGATCGGGTTCGTGGATGGGCATGGCGTCGGTGGCAGGGATCGGGGGCATTCTGGCAGCTTCCCTAGAATCCTCGGCTCGCTCTCACGATGCCCATGCCCCGCAAGCTCTTCGTTACCACCGCGTTGCCTTACGCAAACGCGCCCTTCCACATCGGCCACATGATGGAGTACATCCAGGCCGACATCTGGGTCCGCTTCCAGCGCCTGCAGGGCCACGAGGTGCACTTCGTCTGCGCCGACGACGCGCACGGCGCGGCGATCATGATTGCCGCCGACAAGGCGGGCAAGACGCCGCAGCAGTTCGTCGCCGAGATCGCCGCCGGGCGTGCCGCCTACCTCGACGGCTTTCACATCTCGTTCGACAACTGGAGCTCGACCGACGCGACGGAAAACCACGCTCTGGCCCAGGACATCTACCGCCACCTGAGGAAGGAAGACCTGATCACGGTGAAGAGCGTCGAGCAGTTCTTCGATCCGGTGAAGGCGATGTTCCTGGCCGACCGCTACATCAAGGGCGAGTGCCCGGTATGCAGCGCCAAGGACCAGTACGGCGACAACTGCGAGGTCTGCGGCTCGGTCTATGCGCCCACCGACCTGAAGAACCCGTACTCGACCCTCAGCGGCGCGGCGCCGGTGCTGAAGTCGAGCGAGCACTACTTCTTCCAGCTGTCGTCGCAACGCTGCCTCGACTACCTGAAGGGCTGGACGCAGGCGCCCGCACGGCTGCAGCCCGAGGTGCTGAACAAGATCAGCGAATGGTTCAAGGTCGACGAGCAGGGCCACGGCGGCTTGGCCGATTGGGACATCAGCCGCGACGCGCCCTACTTTGGCATCGAGATTCCCGACGCGCCGGGCAAGTACTTCTACGTCTGGCTCGACGCGCCGGTCGGCTATCTCGCGTCGTTGAAGAACTACTTCGACAAAGGCGGCGCGAAGGCCAAGGGCGAGACGCGCTCCTTCGACGAGTTCATGGCCGCCGACGACACCGAGCAGGTCCACTTCATCGGCAAGGACATCATCTATTTCCACACCTTGTTCTGGCCGGCGATGCTGCATTTCAGCGGCCGCAAGGCGCCGGACAAGGTCTTCGTGCACGGCTTCATCACCCTCGGCGGCGGCGAGAAGATGAGCAAGAGCCGCGGCACCGGACTCTCGCCACTGCGCTATCTCGAACTCGGCCTCGACGCCGAATGGCTGCGCTACTACATCGCTGCCAAACTGAACTCGCACGTCGAGGACATCGAGTTCAACCCCGAAGATTTCGTCGCCAGGATCAACAGCGATCTGGTCGGCAAGTACGTCAACATCGCGAGCCGGATAGCTCCGTTCCTAGCGAAGCATTTCGACAACCGCATGCCTCGGCTTGAGATTGGCTCATTTGGTCTGCCGGCCGCGTCCGCCGGCTTCGCAGTTGCAGTCGAGGCCTCGCAATCTATTCGGCAGGACTTCGAACAACGTGAATTTGGAAAAGCCGCGCGCAAGATCATGGAGGTCGCGGATGCGATCAACAAGGAGATCGACGGCTTCAAGCCATGGTTGCTCGCGAAATCCGTTGCGACTGACGAAATGGCTCGATCGCAGCTTGGGCAAATCTGCGCGGGCTCGATCAACGGGTTTAAGGCGCTGACAATATTTCTCAAGCCCATTCTGCCGTCGCTGACTGAACGGGTAGAGGCCTACCTCAATTCGGGTCCGCTGGACTGGTCCTTGTTGAACTTGCCAATTGACGGTCCAAGTTTTATTCGAGAAGGGCATGAGTTCGGCGCGTTCGAGCAGCTGATGCAGCGAGTCGACGCCGTCAAGCTCGGTCGACTCTTCGAGACCGCTCCCGAGGCCGCCGGCGCAGCGCCCGACACGATCGCGCTGCCCTTGCCCGGCGGCGAAGCGATCGCGCCGACGATCACCATCGACGACTTCGCCAAGCTCGACCTGCGCATCGCGAGGATCGTGGCCTGCGAAAAAGTCGAAGGCTCGACCAAGCTGCTGCGCCTGACGCTCGACGTCGGCGAGCCGGCGCATCGCACCGTCTTCAGCGGCATCCAGTCGGCCTATTCGCCCGCGCAACTGGTCGGCAAGCTCACCGTCGTCGTCGCCAACCTGGCGCCGCGCAAGATGAAGTTTGGCCTCAGCGAAGGCATGGTGCTCGCTGCTTCGCACACAGACGAGAAATCGCACCCGGGCCTCTTCATCCTCGAGCCGCACGCCGGCGCGATACCTGGCTTGCGCATCCGCTGAACCCGCGCGCATGACCGCCGATCCCGTCGTCCGCGAATATCCCGACGACACCTGGGCCGACGGGGGCCCGACGCGCGAGGTCGAAGCCGTCGTTGAGAGCGGCCATGTGCTCGCCTTCCCGCATCTGCCATTCGTCCTCGACGACGCCGAGCGGCGCTTCCTCGATCCGCGCTGGGCCGACGGCAAGGCCAAGAACGTTTCGCTGCGCTGGCCTTCGGGAGAGTTGCGCGGGGCCGCCGGCGAGCCGGCCGACCTCGACGCACTCAGGTGCCTGATCGTTCGCTACGCCGAGCAGAGCGAAACCTTCGCCTTGCGCCTGTTCCCGCACTACCGCGGCAAGCTGCGCCGCGGCAACACCTCGTTTCGCCCGGCCGATGTCTCCGGCCGGGCACGCAGCTGGCGCCAGGACGACACGCGCCTTCACATCGACGCCTTTCCCTCGAACCCGATGCAGGGCACGCGCCTTCTGCGCGTGTTCTGCAACGTCAACCCGCGTGGCGAGCCGCGCCGCTGGCGCGTCGGCGAGCCGTTCGAGGCGCACGCCCGGCGCTACCTCGGCGCGATCGGCCGGCCCTGGCCGGGCTCGGCGTGGCTGCTCGCGACGCTGGGCATCACCAAGCAGCGCCGGACCGAGTACGACCACGTGATGCTGCAATTGCACGACCGCGCCAAGGCTGACCTCGAGTTCCAGCGCAGCGGACCGCAAGTCCGGGTCGACTTCGCGCCCGGGACGACCTGGGTCGTCTACAGCGACCAGGTCCTGCACGCTGCGATGGGTGGCCAGCACATGATGGAGCAGACCTTCCTCCTCGACGCCGAAAGCCTGCGCCAACCGGAAACCTCGCCGCTGCGAACGCTCGAGCGACTGCTGAGCCGAACGCTGCGCTAGCCAGGCCGGTCGGCGCGAGCCGCAACCCGCTGGCGCGAGGCCGGGCGCCGGGCACATTCCATGCGCGTAAGATGCGTTGTGGACGCACATCGTATTAACATGTCCGGCGCATGGAACTGAAGACGGCACGGCTCACGCTGCTGATCGACCCGGCCAAGAAGGCGGCCTTCGAGCGCCTGTGCGCACGCCAAGATCTGACGCCCTCGCAGGTCGTGCGCCAGCTCATTCGCGACTACCTGACGCAACACGGCGCGGCCTACATCCCGAGCGGGGTGACCGGGCTGCCCGAGCCGGAGCGGCCGCCCGCGCGGGCGCAGGCTGCACGCGCCGGGACGGTCGTCGCGGCGAAAGCACGCAAGCGCGGCTGATCAGCTTCGAATGAGCGGATTTTCCGAGCTGACCCACTGGGTCCATCTGGACTGGGTGCTGATCGTCGTCGCCGCCTGGCTGCTGGTCGGCGCAGTCGGCGTGCTCGCGCTGCGCCGCCTGGGCTGGGTCGCCAAGGTGCTGTTTCCCGCCGGCGGCGCGATCGCGCTGGTGCTGTTCGGCGTAGCGCTCAGCGCGATGTTCTCGGTGCCCGAGGTGGCCGTGCTGCCGCTGGGACTGCCGGGGCTGCCGTTCCACTTCCGCCTCGACCCGCTCGGCGCCTTCTTCCTGATGGTGATCGGCGCCGCGTCGGCCGGCGTTTCGGCGTTCGCCGCCGGCTATTTCCGCAAGGGCGAGGGCACGCCGCCCGGATTGCTCTGCCTCGAGTACCACGTCTTTCTCGCCAGCATGGTGCTGGTGGTGCTGGCCGACGACGCCTATGCGTTCATGGTGATGTGGGAGACGATGGCCCTCTCGTCGTTTTTCCTGGTCATCGCCAATCACCGCCTCGCGGAGATCCGGCAGGCCGGCTACCTGTACCTGCTGGTCGCCCACATCGGCGCGATCGGCATCCTGCTGTGCTTCGGCGTGCTCCAGGCCAACACCGGCGACTACACCTTCGCCAACATGCGCGCCCAGCATCTGACCCCGTTCTGGGCCTCGGTGGCATTCCTGCTCGCCCTGTTCGGCTTCGGCGCGAAGGCGGGAATCGTGCCGCTGCACGTGTGGCTGCCCGAAGCGCACCCGGCCGCGCCGTCGCCGGTGTCGGCGCTGATGAGCGGCGTGATGTTGAAGACCGCGGTCTACGGGCTCCTGCGCGTCACGTTCGATCTGCTGCCGGTGCAATTCTGGTGGTGGGGCGTGCTGCTGCTCGGGCTCGGACTGGCGAGCGCGCTGTTCGGCGTCGTCTTCGCCGCGGTCCAGGTCGACATGAAGCGGCTGCTCGCCTATTCGTCGATCGAGAACATCGGCCTCGTCTTCGCCGGGCTCGGTCTGGCGGTGCTCTTTTCCGCCTACGGAATGAAGCCGATGGCGGCACTGGCGCTGACCGCGGCGCTCTATCACGTCGCCAGCCACGCGTTCTTCAAGAGCCTGCTCTTCGTCGGCACCGGCGCCGTATTGCACGCGACCGGCCAGCGCAGCCTCGGCAAGCTCGGCGGCCTGATCCGCTACATGCCCTGGGTCGCGTGGCTGACCCTGGTCGGCACACTGGCCAGCGCCGGCCTGCCGCCGCTGAGCGGCTTCGTCTCCGAATGGCTGCTGCTGCAGAGCTTCCTGTTCACACCCGGACTGCCGAGCTCCTTCCTCAACATGCTGATCCCGGTCGTCGCGGCGCTGATCGCCCTGGTCTCGGCCCTCTCCGGCTACACCATGGTCAAGTTCTTCGGCGTCATCTTCCTCGGCCAGCCGCGCGAAGAGAGCCTTCCGCAGGCGCACCCGGCCGGGCCCTGGGAGCGGGCCGGCCTGGTCTGGCTGGCGCTCGGCTGCGTCGTGCTCGGGCTGCTGCCGGTCCAGGTCATCCAGCTGATCGATCCGGTCACGCGCCAGCTCATCTCGGTGGGCCTGGGCCACGCCGTGGCCGTCGGTGGCTGGCTGCTGGTGCCGGTGGACCTCGATCGCGCGAGCTATGGGCCGGTGATCTTCCTGCTCGGGCTCACGGCAAGCTTCCTGCTGGCCTTCATGCTGGTGCGCAGGCTCTATCACGGCAGGCTGCGCCGCGCGCCGCCGTGGGACTGCGGCTTTCCGTGGCAGACCGCGCGGATGCAGGACACGGCCGAGGGCTTCGGCCAGCCGATCCGGCAGATCTTCGAGCCCTTCTTTCGCATGCAGCGGGAACTGCCATCGCCATTCGACCTGATGCCGCGCTATCGCGTCGTCGTCGGCGATCACTTCTGGCATTGGCTCTACCTGCCCGTGGCCGGCTTCGTCGAACGCATCTCGCGCCTGATCGGCCGGCTCCAGCAGGGAAGAATCGCGGTCTACCTGCTCTACAGCTTCCTGACTCTGATCGGCGTGCTGCTGCTGGTGAGGCGATGAGCGCCGCCGGGCCGTTCTCAAGGCGCTCGCGCCCCCTCGGGGGGCCGACGCGCAGCGTCCTGGGGGCCCGATGAGCGTACTCGGCCTCATTTCGCAGTTGCTGGAGATCGTCATCGCGCTGTTGCTGGCGCCGCTCCTGATCGGCTGGGTCAACCAGTGGCGGGCCTGGCTGCAGAACCGGTCGGGGCCGGGGCTGCTCCAGCCGTACCGCCTGCTGCACAAGCTGTTCAACAAGGAGTCGGTGGTCGCACAACACGCTTCGCCGCTGTTTCGCGCCGCGCCCTACATCGTCTTCAGCTGCATGCTGCTGGCCAGCGCAATCATCCCGACGCTGTCGACCGACCTGCCGCTCTCGCCCGCCGCTGACGCAATCGCCCTGGTCGGCCTGTTCGCCCTGGCCCGAGTGTTCATCTCGCTGGCGGCGATGGATGTCGGCACCGCGTTCGGCTCTCTCGGTGCGCGCCGCGAAATGCTGATCGGCTTTCTCGCCGAACCGGCACTGCTGATGGTGGTGTTCTCGGCGTCGCTGATTCCGAAGTCGACCTCGCTCACCACCATCGTCGAGACGCTGGCGCACCGTGACCTGGCGATTTATCCGAGCCTGGCCTTCGCGGGTGTCGCGTTCACGATGATCTCGCTCGCCGAAAACGCCCGGGTGCCAGTCGACAACCCGACGACCCATCTCGAGCTGACGATGATCCACGAAGCGCTGATCCTCGAATACTCGGGCCGCCACCTTGCGCTCCTCGAGTGGGCGGCGAGCCTGAAGCTGTTCGCCTATTCGTGCCTCGGCCTGGCCCTGTTCTTCCCGTGGGGCGTGGCCGAGGCGCATGCCCCGCTCGAGCTGGTGCTCGCATTGCCGGCGCTGGTCTCCAAGCTGGCCATCGGCGGCGTGCTGCTCGCGCTGCTGGAGACCGCGAGCGCGAAGATGCGCATCTTCCGGGTCCCGGAGTTCCTGGGCACCGCCTTCATGCTCGCGGTGATCGGCGTGCTGGTTCACATCCTGCTGGGGGTATGACTTGAGTCATCTCGCCTCCCAGCTGATCAACCTGTTCGCGGCGGCGATCCTGATGCTGGCGTTCGCGATGATCTCGCAGCGCCGGATCCATTCGCTGATCCATCTGTTCACGCTGCAAGGGATCGCGCTGGTCGCCGCGACCGCGGTGGTCGGCTACGTCACCCACCAGCCGCACCTCTACCTGTCCGCGGGCCTGACTTTCCTTCTCAAGGTGATCCTGATCCCGGTGCTGCTGCACCGGATCATCAAGCGCCTCGATGTGCGCTGGGACGTCGAGGCGCTGATCAACGTGCCGACGACGATGCTGATCGGCATCGTGCTGGTGATCTTCGCCTTCAATCTCGCCCAGCCGATTTCGCGGCTCTCGTCGTCGATCGCCGGCGGCACGCTCGGCATCGCGCTGGCCTGCGTGCTGCTCTCTTTCATGATGATGATCATCCGGTCGAAGGCGGTGCCTCAGGTGATCGGCTTCCTGTCGATGGAGAACGGCCTGTTCTTCGCCGCCACCTCGGCGACCTACGGAATGCCGATGGTGGTCGAGCTCGGCATCGCGCTCGACGTGCTGGTCGGCATCCTGATCCTCGGCGTCTTCATGTTCCAGATCCGTGAGCAGTTCGACAGCCTCGACATCCGCAACCTCGAAAAGCTCAAGGAAGGCTGACCGTGCAAGCGCTGCTCTTCGTGCTCGGCATCCCGCTGGTCGGCAGCATCGTGCTCGCGTTCACCGGGCAGCGCGACTTCGCGCGCGACATCAATGTCGGCTTCAGCTTCGGCACCTTCGTCGCCGCATGCGCGTTGACGGCCAGGGTCATCTCCAGCGGACCTTTGCTCGCGCTGAACGAAGAATTCTTCATCGACCCGCTGAACGTCTTTCTTGTCACCCTGACCGCCTTCGTCGGCCTGACGACCTCGATCTTTTCGCGGCCGTACATGCGCGTCGAGCAGGACCACGGCAAGATGACGCCGGGACGGCTGCGCCTCTATCACAGCATGTACCAGCTGTTCAGCTTCACCATGCTGGTGGCGCTGACGACGAACAACATGGGCTTCCTGTGGGTGGCGATGGAAGCGGCGACGCTGACGACGGTGCTGCTGGTCAGCGTCTACCGCACCGCGGCCAGCCTCGAGGCGGCCTGGAAGTACTTCATCCTGGGCAGCGTCGGCATCGCCCTGGCGCTGTTTGGCACCATCCTGGTCTATGTCGCGGCCCGGCCCGTGGTCGGGGAGGGGCTCCAGGGCATGGTCTGGACGGTGCTGATCACTAAGGTCGCCGCTTTCGATCCGGCGCTGCTCAACGTCGCCTTCGTGTTCCTGCTGCTGGGCTACGGCACCAAGGTCGGTCTGGCGCCCCTGCACGCCTGGCTGCCGGACGCCCACGCCGAGGGCCCGACACCGATCTCGGCGGTGCTGTCGGGTCTGCTGCTGAACGTCGCCC
>JANXWR010000130.1 GCA_025351025.1 Burkholderiales bacterium
GCGTTCCACGATTTCAAGAAGGCCGGCGTGCCGCCTGCCCGCCTCGATGCGTGGCTCGCTGCCGCCGGATGGGAAAGCCTGCTGAATCGCAAGGGGACGGCCTGGCGCAAGCTCGACGAGTCCGTGCGCGAGGGCGTGACCGACGCGGCGTCAGCCCGCTCGATCATGCTCGATCACGCCAGCGTCATCAAGCGCCCGGTCGTCGAATGGGACGCAAAGACCATCACCGTGGGATTCGATCCCGTGTCGTGGACGTTGCACCGGTCGGCGCTCGCCGCGGCCTCGTAGGATTCGGTCTGGTGCCCAGGGCGGGACTCGAACCCGCATGCCTCGCGGCCGCGGATTTTAAGTCCGCTACGTCTACCGATTTCGTCACCCGGGCGGGCCGTTCGCGCGTCGCATCATAGGGCTGGCTAAAATGGAACGACCGTTCGATTGACCCCTCGCTGGCAGGAGCCGCCTCGATGAAAGTTCTCGTCCCCGTCAAGCGTGTCGTCGACTACAACGTCAAGGTTCGGGTCAAGTCCGATGGCAGCGGCGTCGACATCGCCAACGTCAAGATGAGCATGAACCCGTTCGACGAGATCGCCATCGAAGAGGCGGTGCGGCTGCGCGAGAAGGGCGTGGCGACCGAGGTGATCGCGGTGTCCTGCGGCGTCACGCAATGCCAGGAGACGCTGCGCACGGCGATGGCCATCGGCGCCGACCGCGCCATCCTGGTCGAGACCACCGAAGAGCTGCAGCCGCTGGCCGTCGCCAAGCTGCTGAAGGCGCTGGTCGACAAGGAGCAACCGGGCCTCATCATCCTCGGCAAGCAGGCGATCGACGACGACTGCAACCAGACCGGCCAGATGCTCGCCGCGCTGGCCGATCTGCCGCAGGCCACCTTCGCCTCCAAGGTCGAGGTCGCCGACGGCTTCGCCAGCGTCACCCGCGAGGTCGACGGCGGCCTGGAGACGCTGAAGATCAAGCTGCCGGCCGTGGTGACGACCGACCTGCGCCTCAACGAGCCGCGCTACGTGACGCTGCCCAACATCATGAAGGCGAAGAAGAAGCAGATGGACATCTTCAAGCCGGCCGACCTGGGCGTCGACATCAAGCCGCACCTGAAGACCTTGAAGGTCAGCGAGCCGCCCAAGCGCGGCGCCGGCATCAAGGTGCCCGACGTCGCGACGCTGGTGGCCAAGCTCAAGAACGAAGCGAAGGTGATCTGAGATGAGCACGGATATCAAGGCGCTCGTCGTCGCCGAACACGACAACGCCAACGTCCGTCCGTCCACGCTCAATACGGTCACGGCGGCCGGCAGGCTCGGCGGCGAAGTGCACGTGCTGATCGCCGGCTCGAGCGCCTTGGCGGCCGCAAGGGCTGCGGCGGCGATCGGCGGCGTCGCCAAGGTGCTGCATGCCGACGGCGAGCTGTTCGCGCACGGCCTGGCCGAGAACGTCGCGGCTCAGGTGCTGGCGCTCGCGCCGGGCTACTCGCACATCCTGTTCGCCGCCACCGCATCGGGCAAGAACATCGCGCCACGCGTCGCCGCCAAGCTCGACGTCGGCCAGATCTCCGACATCACCAAGGTCGATGCGCCCGACACCTTCGAGCGCCCGATTTACGCCGGCAACGCCATCGCCACCGTGCAGAGCCTCGACGCCATCAAGGTGATCACGGTGCGCACGACCGGCTTCGACCCGGCGCCGGCGACCGGCGGCTCGGCGCCCATCGAAACGCTGACGGCTGTAGGCGACTACGGCAAGTCGAGCTTCGTCGGCTCGGAGATCGCCAAGAACGACCGGCCCGAGCTGACCGCGGCAAAGATCATCGTCTCGGGTGGCCGCGCTTTGGGCTCGACGACCAAGTTCAACGAGGTTCTGACGCCGCTCGCCGACAAGCTCAATGCCGCGCTCGGCGCGAGCCGTGCCGCCGTCGATGCCGGCTACGCGCCGAACGACTGGCAGGTCGGGCAGACCGGCAAGATCGTCGCGCCGCAGCTCTATATCGCCATCGGCATCAGTGGCGCGATCCAGCACCTGGCGGGGATGAAGGACTCGAAGGTCATCGTCGCCATCAACAAGGACGAAGAGGCGCCGATCTTCAGCGTCGCCGACTACGGCCTGGTGCAAGACCTGTTCGTCGCCGTCCCTGAGCTGGTCGCCGCGCTCTGAGCGTCCGCCCCCACAAGCGCAGGCCCGCTCGACCGATGCATCGGCCAGCGGGCTTTTTCCTTTTCTGATGTCTCGCCTGCTTCAAGAGGTCACGCCATGAGCTACACCGCCCCGGTCAAGGACATGCTCTTCTGCATGAAGGAGCTGGCCGATCTCGAAGCGATCGCCAAGCTTCCCGGCTTCGACGAGGCCGGCCTCGAGACGGCGCAGGCCGTGCTCGAGGAATGCGCGCGCTTCAGCCAAGAGGTGCTGGCGCCCCTCAATCGTGAAGGCGACGTCCATCCGGCGACCTGGAAAGACGGCGTGGTGACGACGACACCGGGCTTCAAGCAGGCGTTCCGCCAGTTCGGCGAAGGCGGCTGGCAGGGTCTGCAGCATCCAGACGCATTTGGCGGTCAGGGCCTGCCGAAGACGATAGGCGCCGCCTGCATCGAGATGATCAACAGCGCCAACATGAGCTTTTCGCTCTGCCCGCTGCTTACCGACGGCGCGATCGAGGCCTTGCTCACCGCCGGCACACCCGAGCAGCAGCAGGCCTTCATCCCGAAGATGATCTCCGGCGAGTGGACCGGCACGATGAACTTGACCGAGCCGCAGGCCGGCTCGGATCTGGCGCTGGTGCGCACGCGCGCCGAGCCGCTGGGCGACGGCCGCTTTCGCCTCTTCGGCACGAAGATCTTCATCACCTACGGCGAGCACGACATGGCGAAGAACATCGTCCATCTCGTGCTGGCGCGCGTCGTCGGCGCGCCCGAGGGGGTGAAAGGCATCAGCCTGTTCATCGTGCCCAAGTTCCTGATCAATGCCGACGGCAGCCTCGGCGCGCGCAACGACGCGTGGTGCGTCAGCATCGAGCACAAGCTCGGCATCAAGGCCAGCCCGACTGCGGTGCTTCAGTTCGGCGACAAAGGCGTCTCGGGCCTGGACGGCCCAGGCGAGAGCGGGACCGCGCCCGTGCCGGGGGCGGTGGGCACCTTGATCGGCGCCGAGAACCGCGGCCTCGAGTACATGTTCATCATGATGAACGCGGCCCGCTACGCCGTCGGCATGCAGGGCATCGCGGTGGCCGAGCGGGCCTACCAGAAGGCGGCGGCGTTCGCCAAGGAGCGTGTCCAGTCGCGGCCGGTCGACGGCTCGGTGGCGGGCAGCGCGACCATCATCCATCACCCCGATGTCCGGCGCATGCTGATGACGATGCGTGCCTACACCGAGGGCTGCCGAGCGCTGGCCATCGTTTCGGCGGCGGCCTTCGACGCGGCGCATCGCCATCCCGACGCCGAGACGCGCAAGCAGAACCAGGCCTTCTACGAGTTCATGGTGCCGCTCGTCAAAGGCTACAGCACAGAGATGAGCATCGAGGTGGCGAGCCTGGGCGTGCAGGTGCACGGCGGCATGGGCTTCATCGAGGAAACCGGCGCGGCTCAGTACCTGCGCGACGCCCGCATCCTGACCATCTACGAAGGTACGACCGCGATCCAGGCCAACGATCTGGTCGGACGCAAGACGGGGCGCGACGGCGGCCGCGTCGCCAAGGGCATCGCGACGCAGGTCGCGGCGACCGAGGCTGAGCTCGGCGCGGCAAGCAGCGCGGCGTCGCGCTCAATGCTGAAATGCCTGAAGGCGGCGCGCGAGGCCTTCGAGCAGGTCGTCGAGTTCGTAGTGGCCGAGAGCAAATCCAACCCGAACGCGGTGTTCGCCGGTTCGGTGACCTACCTCATGCTGGCCGGCAACCTGATGGCGGGCTGGCAGATGGCGCGGGCCCTGCTTGCCGCCGAGCGCGGCCTGGCGACGGGCGAGGGCGACACCGCTTTCCTGACCGCCAAGATCGCCACGGCCCGCTTCTACGCCGAGCACCTACTCAGCAAGGCGCCGGGCCTGCGCGACGCGATCGTCGATGGTGCCGAAAGCGTGACCGCGATGCCGCTCGAAGCGTTCTGAACCGATTCCACCGTTCACCGAATCCAACGACCTATGCCGCTGCCGCCAGTCCTTCGCAACCTGCCCCTGCCGATCATCGGCGCGCCCCTCTTCATCATCAGCAATCCCAAGCTCGTCATCGCCCAGTGCACGGCGGGTGTGGTCGGCGCCATGCCGGCGCTCAACGCGCGGCCGGCCGAGCAACTCGACGAGTGGCTGTCCGAGATCACCGAGACGCTGGCGGCCTGGAACCGCGATCACCCGGATCGGCCAGCGGCGCCTTTTGCCGTCAACCAGATCGTGCACAAGAGCAACGACCGGCTCGATCACGACATGCAGATGTGCGCCAGGTACAAGGTGCCGATCGTCATCACATCGCTCGGCGCGCGCACCGACGTCAACGACGCGGTGCATGCCTGGGGCGGCGTCGTGCTGCACGACATCATCAACAACTTCTTCGCCAGGAAGGCGATCGAGAAGGGTGCCGAGGGCCTGATCGCGGTGGCGGCCGGGGCCGGCGGCCACGCCGGCGTGAAAAGCCCGTTCGCGTTGATCGCCGAGATCCGCGAGTGGTTCGACGGCTCTCTCGCCCTCTCGGGCGCCATCTCCACCGGCG
>JANXWR010000181.1 GCA_025351025.1 Burkholderiales bacterium
TGCGCTACGACGCGCCCGGCGACCCGGCCCTGGCGGCGCGCGTGCTCGGCCTGCTGCAGGCCAGGGGCATCGACGGCCGCTCGGTGCCCGAAGGCGGCCTCGACCACGGCGCCTGGACGGCGCTGCGCTATATCTATCCCGCGGCCGACATCCCGATCGTGCCGCTCGCCTTCGTGCCGAGCGCGTCGCCGGCGACGCAGTTCGCGCTCGGCGAAGCGCTGGCGGCGCTCGCCGACGAAGGCGTGCTCGTGCTCGGCAGCGGCAGCATCACGCACAACCTGCGCCGCGCTTTCGCGGGCGGCCTGAGCTCGCCACGCAACGTGCCCGAGATTGCGGAGAGCACGGCCTTTCGCCGCTGGTTCGCCGATCGCTCGGCGGCACGCGACTGGGACGCCCTGTTCGCCTACCGCAGCAAGGCGCCGCACGCCGCCGACATGCACCCGACCGACGAGCACCTGCTGCCCTGGTACGTGGCGGCCGGCGCCGGCGGCCGCGACGCCGTGCCGCAGCGACTGCACGACAGCGTCGAGATCGGCTGCATCGGCATGGACGCCTACGCCTTCGGCCCGAACGCCGAGGCCCTGGCTGAACGGTTCGGCGTGCTCGCCTCGGCCTAAGGCACGAACTACGACGGCGGCGCGCCTGGCGCATGCCGCCGACGATCGCCGCGCCGCACAGCGCACCCATGACGGATGGCGCTGGACGAATTCACACCGGGCGACCGCCCGGGATGTGTAGCTGCATTCGCCTCGATGCAGATTCGATGCGGCCAGGCGCCGGAGTTCGGCACGCGCTCGCCTACAGCCCGACCTCGGTGCTCTTCTCGCTCGCCATCGTCGCCGGCGCGGCGGCCTTCACGGCCAGCAGCGCCGACGAGAAGAAGCGGCTCGCCGCCGCCGCCGGCGCCCTGCACGGGCTCGCCCACCTGACGCTGGTGGTGCTGATGCTGGGGCCTTCGCCCGCTTCAACCACCCCTTCGGCGCGCCGCTGCTCGGCCGCGTCGACAACCCGGTCCTCGTCGAGGCGCTGGTCGTGGTGCTGTTCATCGCCGAGGCCGGCCTCGTCGGCGGCCTGCTCGGCGGCGTGCTGTTCGGCGCCTGGATGACCGTCACCAACAAGCTCTTCGGCTGGCATGGCAACGACGTCTTCTCGTCGCAGGCGATCGCCGACCACAAGTGCTTCCTGCGCATGCACCTCGAAGCGAGCGGCCTGACCATCTACCCGCTGAAGATCGCCAAGGTCTGCCGCGACTGGAAGCTCGGCACAGGCGCGAGGTCGAGGCCCGCGACGGCCAGACCTGGAAGCTGCGCGCCAGCCGCGGCAGCGGCGCCCGCTTCACGCCAGCGCAGCCGATCGCGGTCGAACTGATCGAGACGCCGATCCGCATCCCGTCGCACGCCGCCTGAGGAGCGCAGGCGCGGCGCGCGGCAATGTGCCGCCGCTCGCTACTGCCAGATCCGCATCTCGATGCGCAACTGGCCGCTGATGCTGGGCCGTGCGCCGGCCGGCGAGTCGACCGGAATGGCGAAGCTGAGCACGTTGCCCAGCAGCGTCGTCGGCGCGACGTTGCTGGCGACGTTTGGCGTCTCGTTCTGAAAGCCGTACTCGAGCCGCCAGCCGGCCGTGGCGCCGGCGTCGCGCGTCGCCTCGACGACGATGAGCTTGCGATACAGGTAGCCGCCTTCGAAGTGCTTCTTCAGCCAGAGCACGCCGTCGATCTCGTAGTCGGGCACGAGGATGGCGAGGTCGAAGGCGAAGGCCACGCTCTGGTGCCTGAGCTGGCTCTTGGTCGGATCGAGAAAGAGCGAAAAGATGTGCGGGCTGTTCGCCGTGCTGGCGGCGCGCTGGCCGTCGGCACCGCGCGGAAACAGCTCGTCGTAGCTGCGCTGGATGGCCGAGTTCTCGCGCACCACGCGGCGGTGCAGCTGCCACTGGCTGGCGCGCAGCGCGGCGACGATCTCGAAGCGGTACGAGGCGCGCACCGAGTTGCTGTCCTTCAAGTAGGCGGCCTGCACCTCGTCGGGCAGGGTGACGTCGAAGACGTCGAGATAGCCGTCGGCGCGCACCGCGCCGAACAGGAAACGGGTCAGGTTCTGGAAGCCCTCTTCCGAGTTGACGATGCCGTACTGGCCCGAGTGGCTGCGATTGGCATAGGCGCGCGGCGACTCGACGCGCTGCCCGCCGATGGTCGCGAAGGTGGTCGCGTTGTCCATGCGCACCAGGCCGTCGCTGGCGTCGCCGACCGCCCACGACGAGAGGCCCTTGGCGACGAGGTAGTCGGCCGGGTTGGTGCCGACGAGGTTGAAGACGCGTTCCGGCGGATAGTCGGCGAGGTCGGCGACCTCGGTCGTGCCCTCGGGCAGGCCGAGGTAGGCGGCCATGCGCTCGCGGTTGAAGTTGGTCGCCTCGCCGAGCGCCGCCCAGCCCGGCACGTTGCGCACCACGCGCAGGTCGATGCCGTTGTGCGGCGTCGCATAGGTGAAGAGCTTGTCGACGGTGGCGCGCGCGTCGGCACTGCCGATCTGCCTGTTCTGGAGGAAGGCGCGGCAAACCAGGCCGCCCATCGAGTGCGCCACCAGGTAGACCTTGAAGTCCTTTTCGTCGACGCCGTTGTCGAGCGTCTCGTCGGGGCGGGTCGGGTGCTTGCCGCCCTTGCGGCAGACGAGAGTGCGCAGGCGCAGGATCAGGTCCGACAGGCCATGGGCGAACTGCTCGATCGGGTGCGCCGCGGCGTCGCCGAAGTCGGCCGAGGCGTCGTCGTAGTAGCGCAGGATGGCAATCGCCTGGTACGGCAGCGTGATGTCGGAGCGCAGCGGCCGTGTGGCGTCGTCGGGGTGCGGCGCGGTCAGGTCCTCGCCGTTGACGTAGACGTCGTCGTAGCGCTCGGTCGAGAGCACGGGGTCCTGCTCGGTGCGCCGCCAGATCGGCTCGTCCTTCAGCCGCACCAGCGGCGACTCGAAGTAGTAGCGCCGCATCGTCCCGTCCCAGACCTGGCGCGACTTGGTGCTGCCGACGTTGAAGCCCATGTACGGATCGCCCACGGTGTCCTCAATCTCGCCCTGCGTGCCGGCGAAGCCGCGGATGTAGATGATCGGGTGGTATGGAGCGTGCGGGTTGGCCACGGGCGGCACTCCAGCGAGAGTAGGAGCCGCGAGGCTACGTTCTGGTCCTCACTCGCGCAAGCGCGACGTGCTCAGTCCTCCCTGGCGACGAAGCCGATCGCCTGATGCGCCATGCGCAGCAGATGGCGCTGCTTGAAGCGCGCAGAGAAAAGGCGATTGACCGCCGCGCGCAGGGCCTGCGCAGTGCCGTCGGGAACGCTGAGCGCGATCTCGCCGCGCACCGCAGCCCAGGTCTTGAGCAGGTGCACGGCGTGGATGTAGAGGGCCATGCCGTGGTCGAGCACTGTCGTCTGGCACTGCGCGTCGAAGGCCTCGGCGTCGGCGACCGCCCAGCGCTGCAACGCCGGCATCGCCGCGTCGTCGGCTGCGAGATACGGCGTGTTGCGGCCGACGAAGAGCGCCATCTGCAGCAGGCCTTGCGGCCAGAGCGCGGGCTGGCGCGCGCACTGCAGGCGCAAGGCGTGGCCGAAGGTAAGCGCGTGGCTGAAGTCGAGCCAGCCGACGTTGTCGGCCACCGGGTTCTCGGTGCGCTGCTCGACGGCAACGTCGAAGCGCAGCAGGTGCATCGCCGCGGCCTGCATCAGCGCGTGATGCAGCTGCAGCGGCGTCGCGTGCGCGGCGGCGGCGATGGTGGCGGCCAGCGTGTCGCGAACGCTGCGGCCGACCAGAGCAGCGACGTCGATGTCGGCGCCTTGCGCATCGCCTTGGCCAGCCGTTCGCGTCGGCCACTGGGCCAGCGCCGCCGCGTAATGGCGAAAGTCGGGCAACAGGTCTTCGCGCGTCGCGTAGATGAGCATGCGCAGCCAGGCCAGCAGCAGCGGTCGCTGCGCCTCCGCGCCGAGCCGCGCCACCAGGCCGCCGACGTGCCCCAGATAGATCAGCGCATGGCCGAAGTCGCTGTAGTGGGCCAGCGCGGCGGCGGCAAGCGCCGGCTCGAGGTCGGCGAAGCCGAGGCCGTCGTTCAAGGCGGCGACGAGCAGCGACGCGGCGCGGGCTTCGTCCTGCGCCTCGACCGCGGCGAGGAACGCTGCGCCGTCCCAGCGCTCGGCAGCCTGCAACGCGAAGGCAAACGACGGTTCGCGCAGCGTGTCGTAGGCGATGTGCGACAAGGCCTCGCTGGCGCAGGCCAGGCGCTGCGACGGATCTGCCAATGTGTCGCGCAGGCGCAGCCAGACCTCGGCGCCGGCGTAGGCGTGCGTCATGCCGTAGCGCAGGTGCTCATGGCTGCGCCCGATGGCGTGCGCGAGCGCAATCTCGGGCACCGCGCCGGCGCGACCCAGGCGTGCCAGCTCGCGGGCGATGCGCGGCGTGTCGTGGTCGTCCATCGCCGCGTCGAGCTGCTGCAGGGCCTGCGCCACGCGCGCTTCCGCCGGCGCATCGCGCGCATCGACCCAGACCACGCCCGACTCGACTTTGACCGGATAGATGCGCAGGCTGTCGCCGCCGTAGTGGTTGGCGCCGGTCTTGAGATCGAACTTCCAGTTGTGCCAGTGGCAGGTGAGCAGGCAGCCGTCGTCGAGCGCGGCTTCGACCAGCGGATAGCCTTCGTGCGGGCAGCGGTTGTTGCAGGCGTGCACGGCGCCCTCGTGCAGAAAGAAGGCGAGCTGCTTCGCGCCAACCTTGACGGTGGCCCGGCCCGACGCGCGCAGGCGATCGAGTTCGATCGCCCGGCTCCAGGTCGGATCGCCCGCAGCCGCAGCAGCCGACGCGACGGGCGTATCGATGAGCGACGAATCGGCGGCCATCCGGATCTCCAACGTTTCCGATGGCCGCAGGCTAGCCGAAGTTCAGCCGCCTCCCGCGGCGCCGACGCCGAAGAAATCGCGCAGCGCCTCCCGGTACTGCTCGGTGCCGCGCCAGGTCGTGGTGGTGTGCGTGCCGCCCTCGACGAGCACGAACTGCTTGGCCGAGGTGGCGCGCTCGTAGAGCTCGCGGCCGAAACGCGACGGCACCAGCGCGTCTTCGCTGCCGTGCACGACGAGCAGCGGCGCCCTGATACGAGGCACGGTGGCAAGCGAGTCGAAGCGCTCGGTGATGAGCCCGGTGATCGGCAGCCAGCCCCACTTCAAGGTGGCGAACATGTCGCCGATCGAGGTGAACGTGCCTTCGACGATGACGCCGCTCGGCGCTTCGGCGGCCGGCCCTTCGGCGAGCTGCGCCGCGAGCTGCACGGCGATGGCGCCGCCGAGCGAATGGCCGAACAGGTAGCGCGCCTGGCCGGGCCGGTGCTCTCCCAGCCAGCGCCAGGCGGCGGCCGCGTCTTCGACGACGCCGGCTTCAGAAGGCAGCTCGTCGGTGCTGTTGCCGAAGCCGCGATAGTCGACGGCAAGCACCGAGAAGCCGAGCTCGCGCATCTCGCGCACGCGATAGCCGGTGCGGCCGACATCGCGGCGCGCGCCATGCAGGTAGAGCATGACCGGCGCCGCGGGATCGTCGTTGCCGGCCCAGAGCGCGTGCAGACGGATCGGCCCGCCGCTCGCCGCCGAGCGATGCTCGATCCAGACGCTTTCCATGTCGTTCGCGCGCGCCGCCTCGGCCAGCGCCTCGGGCGTGCTGGCCGGCGCCTGCGAGGCCTGGAAGATCCACTTGCGCTGCTGCGTGCCCCAGCTCGCGGCGCCCACCGACAGGGCCGTGGCCGTGACGGCAAAGGCGGCCAGCCAGCCGCGCCGACGCGCCAGCATCTGCAGCGCGAGCGCACTCGCCGAGCGAAGCGCGGCCGCTGTGGGGGTTGGGTTCTCGGCCATGCGCCGATTGCAGCAAAAAACGTGCACACCCGCGGAAGACGCGGCGAAAGCCTACGAAGCAGTGCTCTCTTGCACTACACCACTGTCCTCGGCCACGGCCAAGTTTTCGGTATGTGTCGAGTAAGCTGGCGAGAACGATCCGACACGATGCGACAAGAAAAATCCAACGCGGCAGGCGCGGCGGCCACGACCCTCGAACAGGGCAGCGACCGGTTCCGGCTCCTCGTCGACAGCGTCGTCGACTACGCCATCTTCATGCTCGATACCGAGGGCCGGGTGCTGACCTGGAACGCGGGTGCCGAGCGGCTGAAGGGCTACCGGCCCGCCGAGGTGATCGGTCGCTCGTTCGAGATCTTCTATCCGGCCGAGGCGCTCTCTGCCGGTTGGCCGAAGCAGGAACTGCGCATCGCCACCGAGCAGGGCAGATTCGAGGAAGAAGGCTGGCGGGTGCGCAAGGACGGCAGCACCTTCTGGGCCAACGTCGTCATCACCGCGCTGCGCGGCACCGACGGCGCGCTCGTCGGCTTTGCCAAGGTGACGCGCGACCTCACCGAGCGGCGCCGCCACGAAGAGGCGTTGCGCGGCAGCGAAGAGCAGTTCCGGCTGCTCCTCGAATCGGTGAACGACTACGCGATCTACATGCTCGACGTCGAGGGCCGTGTCCTGACCTGGAACAGCGGCGCGCAGGCGATCAAGGGCTACCTGGAGAGTGAGGTCGTGGGGCGCAACTTCGCGATGTTCTTCACCCCCGAAGACATCGCCGCCGGAACGCCGCAGGCCGAGCTCGAGACCGCCGCGCGCACCGGCCGCGCCGAGAGCGAAGGCTGGCGCATGCGCAAGGACGGCACGCCGTTCTGGGCCGGCGTCGTGCTCACGCCGGTGCACGACGTCACGGGCCTGCTGCGCGGCTACGCCAAGGTGACGCGCGATTTGAGCGAGCAGCGGCGCATGAGCGATCTCGAGCAATCGAGCCGGCGCATGCAGGCATTCATGGCCATGCTCGCGCACGAGCTGCGCAATCCGCTGGCGCCGATCCGCAACGCCGTGAGCGCGATGCAGCTGAGCCCGACGCTGCCGACGCAGCTCGTCGGCCTGACCGACATCATCGGCCGTCAGATCTGGCACATGACGCGGCTCGTCGACGACCTGCTCGACGTGAGCCGCATCGCCACCGGCAAGATCCTGCTCAAGCGCAGCGCCTTCGACTTTCGCTCGGTGGTCGAGCTGAGCGTCGAGGCGACGCGCTCGGCCATCGACGCACGCCGGCACACCCTGACGGTGCGCCTGCCCGATGTGCCGCTGCCGATGAACGGCGACTCGACCCGGCTCGCCCAGGCGCTGCAGAACCTGCTCAACAACGCCGCCCGCTACACGCCACCCGAAGGCAGGATCGTTCTCACGGTCGAGCGCCTGGGCGACGCGCTCGTGACCACGCTGAGCGACAACGGCATCGGCATCGCCGCCGAGGCCCAGGGGCGCATCTTCGAGCAGTTCGCGCAGGAGCGTCTCGGCACGTCGGGCATCGAGCCGGGCCTGGGCCTCGGCCTCTCGCTCGCCCGCTCGCTGGTCGAGCTGCACGGTGGCCGACTGACCGTGCAAAGTCCCGGTCCCCGGATGGGCAGCACCTTCGTAATGACGCTGCCCATGCCGGCGGTCGATGCCGTCGCGCCCGGCGGCGGCGAGGCCGGCAGCGGCGCCCCCGATGCATCGGCGATGCGCGTGCTCGTGGTCGACGACAACCGCGACTCGGCCGACTCGATGGCCGCCCTGCTCGAGCTGATGGGGCACACGGTGCGCGTCGCCTACGGCGCCGAGGAAGCGGTGCGTACGGCCGGCGACTTTCGGCCGCAGACCGTGCTGCTCGACCTCAACATGCCCGACGGCGACGGCTTCTCGGTGATGAAGCGGCTGCGTGCGCAGGCCATCGGGCCGGTCTACATCGCGGCGATGACCGGCTACGGCCAGCAGCGCGACCGCGACGCCACGCTGGCCACGGGCTTCCGGGCGCACCTGACCAAGCCGGTCCAGCCCGAGCATCTCGAGCAAGCGATGAGCGAGGCGGTGGCGCACCAGCGCGCCGCGGGCGCCGACCGGGCTCAGCTCACGAACAGCTGACGGTCCTTCATCTTCCGCGAGTCGGCCTTGCCGTGGCCCTCGAACCAGGCCGGCTTGCCGCCGAGGACGGTCGGCTTCCTTTCCAGCTTCTCCAGCTTCTCGCCACGAAGGCCGACCAGCAATGATGCGCGGCCCCTGGCATCGCTCGGCCAAGCTCTCGGAGATGGTGCAGACCGGCGAGGCCGCGATCTTTCCGCTCACGCCCACGGGCGTGGCCACGCAGAAGGCGCGCGGCGTGCCGATGGAATACGCGCAGCCCAAGGAAGGCTGGTTGCTGCCTCACGGTGGCCGAGTGCGTGACCGCGAACAACGACAACACCTAGTGGTAGTCGTCTTCGAGCTGGTGGCGCACCGCCGGGACGATGACGTCGGTGCTGCCGAAGATCTCGAAGAGCGCCACGTAGCCCGAGCGACCGAACGGAACGATCAGTTCGCGCAGGAACGGGCTCTGGCCCGCCTTGCGGCAAGTAAACGGCCAAGTCTTCAGCGTGGCGAAGCCGGCGCGAACGGCGACAAGTGCCTGTTCGGCCAAGTCGAGATCTCCGCCGTCTCGCTCCGATTCTCGGCCGAGAACGAAGTCGAACGCTTCATGCCGGCGACTGTAGCGCATTTGCGTTGCACGATATCATCGCGCTCGCCTCAAGGATCTCGCCATGGTCAACTCGTTTCTCGCTCGTGCCTTCGCGGCCGCCCTCCTCGCGCTCGGGCTCGCGGGCACCAGCTTCGCCCAGCAAGCGGTGCGCGTCGCCTCGACGCCCACCGGCATTCCGTTCACCTTCCTCGACACCAAGACCAACCAGATCTCCGGCATCATGGTCGACCTGATGAACGCGATCGGCAAGGATCAGGGCTTTGCCATCGAGATCACGCCGATGACCTTCAGCACGCTGATCGCGGCGCTGCAGGCCAACAAGGTCGACGTGATCGCCGCGGCGATGTACATCACGCCGACGCGCCAGGAAGTGGTCGACTTCAGCGACCCCATCATCACGTACGGTGAAGGCGTCTTCGTCGCCGCGAAAGATGGCAAGGACTACAAGTCGATGGAAGACCTGAAGGGCGAGATCGTCGGCGTGCAGATCGGCACCGCCTACGTGAAGCCGCTGACCGACTCGGGCCTGTTCAAGGAGATCAAGGTCTACGACACGATCCCCGACATCATTCGCGACGTGAACCTCGGCCGCATCAAGGCCGGCTTTGCCGACTACCCGATCGTCGCCTACCAGCTCTCGCTGGGCGGCTTTCCGGACACTCGGCTGGCCAAGAACTACAAGCCGGTGCTTTCCGGCAGCGTCGGCATCGGCGTGAAGAAGGGCGACAAGGCGATGCTCGACAAGATCAACGCCTCGCTGCGCAAAATGAAGGCCGACGGCTCGACCGACAAGATCCTGGCCCAGTGGGGACTCAAGTAACGGGCCGGCGCGACCGCGTGTCGTAGCCGCCGCGTGTTCGCCTCGAAGGATCTGGCCGAGTACCTGCCGCTGCTCGCGCACGGCGCACTCATCACGGTCGAGGTCTTTGCGCTGGCGCTGATCGTCGCCACCGTGCTCGGCCTGGGCTGGGCCCTGATGCGCGTCTCCGACGTGCGGGTGCTCAGGGGCTTCTCGAAGGCGCTGATCAACACGATCCGCGGCATTCCGATCCTGGTCCAGCTCTTCTACATCTACTTCGTCTTTCCCGACATCGGCATCCAGCTTTCGGCGTTCGAGGCCGGTGTGCTCGGCCTCGGCTTTGCCTACTCGTGCTACATGGCCGAGGTGTTTCGATCGGGCATCGAAGGGGTCGACCCCGGCCAGGTCGAGGCGGCACAGTCTCTGGGCATGAGCCGCGTGAAAATCCTCTGGCGGGTGGTGCTGCCGCAGGCCTTCAAGATCGCGCTGCCGCCTTACGGCAACACCTGCGTGATGCTGCTGAAAGACACCTCGCAGGCCTCGATCATCACCGTGGCCGAGCTGTCGTTCCAGGGCAAGCTGATCGCCTCGTCGACCTTCAAGAACACCGAGGTGTTCACGCTGGTGGCGCTGATGTACCTGGTGATGTGCATCCCGCTGATCATCATCGTCGGCCGGCTCGAAAAGCGGATGGCGCGCAAATGATCGCCATCCGCGACGTGCGCAAGTCGTTCGGCACGAACCTCGTGCTCGACGGCATCTCGCTCGAGGTGAGCCAGGGCGAAGTGGTGTGCGTGATCGGCGCCTCGGGCTCGGGCAAGTCGACCCTGCTGCGCTGCGTGAACGGCCTGGAGTCATACGACTCGGGCGAGATCACGGTCGACGGCCGGCGTGTCGACCGCGACAAGCACCACATCGTCGCCATCCGCGAGAAGGTGGCGAAGGTGTTCCAGCGCTTCAACCTCTTTCCCCACCGCACCGCGCTCGAGAACGTGATCGAAGGGCCGGTCTACGTGAAGGGCGAGCCCCGCGCGCTGGCGCTCGAGCGGGCGCGCGCGCTGCTCCTTCGCGTCGGCCTGGCCGGCAAGGAAGACGACTACCCGCACCGGCTTTCCGGCGGCCAGCAGCAGCGCGTGGCGATCGCGCGGGCGCTGGCGATGCAGCCGAAGGCGATACTGTTCGACGAGCCCACCTCGGCGCTCGACCCCGAGCTGGTGGGCGAAGTGCTCGCGGTGATGCGCCTGCTCGCGAGCGAAGGCATGACGATGATCGTCGTCACCCACGAGATGGGCTTTGCCCGCGAGGTGGCCGATCGCGTCGTCTTCATCGACGGCGGCAGGATCATCGAGCAAGGCGTGGCGCGCGAGCTGCTGAGCGCGCCGCGGCACGAGCGCACGCAAGACTTTCTGCGCCGCGTCACGCATCCGATCTGACGACGAGCCCGTGACGAACGACAACTCTTCTTCTCCCCTGCCCTTGCCGCCCTCGCTCTGGGCCGCGACGGCGCGCCCCGCGCCGGCCACGCCGCGGCTCGACGCATCGTGCAAGGCCGACGTCGCCATCGTCGGCGCCGGCTACTCCGGCTTGGCCGCGGCGCTGCGCCTGCGCGAGGCCGGCGCCTCGGTCGTGGTGCTCGAAGCCGGCGAGCCGGGCTGGGGCGCCTCGGGGCGCAACGGCGGCCAGGTGATCCCCGGGCTGAAGTGGGATCCCGACGAGCTGGTCTCGATGTTCGGCACGGAAGCCGGCGAGCACCTGGCGCAAGTGGCCGGCGGCGCACCGGCCACGTTGTTCGACCTGATCGCCAGGCACGCGATCGATTGCGAGGCCACGCGCTGCGGCTGGATCCAGCCCTGCTTTGCCGACGCCGACCGCAGCCTGGCCGAGCGTCGCGTGGCGCAATGGCAGCGGCACGGCGCCGACGTCTCGCTGCTCGACCCGGACACCGTGCGCACGCTCGTCGGCAGCCCGATCTATCGCGGCGGCTGGATCGACCGGCGCGCCGGCTCGGTGCAGCCGCTCAGCTATGCCCGTGGTCTGGCACGGGCCGCGCAGGCCGCGGGCGTGGTGGTGTGCGGCGACTCGCGCGTTTCGGCGCTGGCGCGCGACGGCGGGCGCTGGAGCGTGACCACCGCGCACGGGCCCTCGGTCTCGGCAGAGCAGGTGCTGCTGGCCACCAACGGCTACACCGACGGCCTGTGGCCGCAGCTGCGCCAGACCGTGATTGCCGCAAACAGTTTTCAGGTGGCGACCGAGCGGCTGCCCGACGCGCTGAAAAGCACCGTGCTGTCGCAAGGCCAGGTGGCGTCGGACACGAGGAAGCTCCTGCTCTACTACCGCGCCAATCATGACGGGCGCCTGATCATGGGCGGTCGCGGCCCGTTCCGCGAGCCCGCGGGGCCGGCCGACTTCGGCCACCTGGAATCGGTGATCGCGCTGGTGTTCCCGCAGCTCAAGGGCGTGCGCTGCGAGTACCGCTGGTCGGGCCGCGTGGCGCTGACGCGCGACCACCTGCCTCACGTGCACCGGCCCGCACCCGGCCTCACGCTGCTGCTTGGCTACAACGGGCGCGGTGTGGCGCTGGCCACGGCGTTGGGCACGCTGATGGGTGCGAGCCTCGCGCAGCCCGACACCAACCCGCTGCCGCTGCCGATCACCGGGCTGCGCGCCATCCCGCTGCATTCCATGCATCGGCTCTACGCGACGGCGATCCTGCAGATGTACCGGCTGTTCGACTACCTGGCGGTGCGCTGATGGCGCCCTGCTGGCAATCCCTTCATTCTTAGGCCGTCCGCGGACCAGACCGTGCGGACGCGCGTTCAGGCCGCTGTGAGCGCTGCAGCCTGCTTCGGGAATGCGCGAAGCAGCCTGGCGTCCATCGTCACGAGCTTGACGCCCAGCTTCAATGCCAGGGAAACGAATTCGCAGTCGTACGCAGAGCAATCACTGCCGCGAACCAGCTCGAGAACGCTCGGCGATTCGACTTCGTACTCGCAACCTCTCAGCTGGTCTTCTGCGGCAGCCTGAACCGCAATCGCCTGTTCGAGCGTCAACGTATCGCGCCTCATGTAGCCGGCCAGGATGTTGTGGAACTCGCTCCGCCACAGCACCGGTGCGGCCCACTCCGGTTCGCTCTGCAGCAAGGCTTCGGCCTGCGCCGTGTACTCCCCCGGCAGATACAGATACGCGACGACATTCGAATCGACGACGATCACTAACGATTGGCTCTCTTGAAGGCATCGATGTCGCGGGCCCGAAACTTCGCCGGTGCCAATGCCGCCCGAAGCGCGCGTGCGCGTACGAGTTGATCGCCCGGTGTCACCATCGCCGGCAGCAACGCGGACTCCAGGCGCACGATCGCCTCGCTGTTCATGCTGCGCCGGTTCTCTTCGGCCGAGGCCTTCAGCCTTTCGTACACGGCATCGGGAATGTTCTTGAGGGTCAGGCTGGTAGGCATCAGGTACTCTGAAACCGAAACGGAACCATTATGGTTCTCTTCGCCGACAAGTCAAGAGTCCGGCACCGGCTCCCGCTTCGGCACCACGATGCCGGGCGACGACAGCGCCGTCTCGATGACCAGGCTCCGCTCTTCGAATCGCCCCGCCAGCTCGATGGCGAATGCACCCGGGCGCGACACTGCGTGAATGGCAAAGCTCGCGCACTCGCCCGCGACGCGAGCCGTGCCGCCGAAGGCGAGCCTGCCGGTCGTGCGAAAGATCGAGAGCTGCACTTCGCCCTCTCGTTCACCGGGCGAGCTCAGCGCCAGATAGGCGATGGAATATTCGCCCGTCTGCTCGTTTCGGATCGCAAGCGCCACCGGCGTGGCCTTGTGCTTTGCCAGCCGGCCAACCGACTCGGCCTGCAGGCAGTCGCGATTGAAAAGCATCATCCAGGTGCGGCGCCCGCAGCGCAGTTCGTAGGCCAGGTCTTCCGCGAGCTCCAGGCCGAGGCGCTCGTTGCCCAGCGAACGAAGACAGCGGGCGGCCGCTTCGGCATCGGCGCGATTCACCTTGAACGGCCGCGCCGAATGGCGATCGAGCACGAGCCATTCCGGAGGATGACGAGGCGGCTCCCATTCGGGCACCGCCGCAGGCACGAAGCGCCAGGGCGCCGTGCCGACAACAGAAGGGCTCCCCTTGAATGACATCGCCGTTGCTTCCTTCGCCGCTCAGAGATTGCAGCCGGGCTCCATGGCGCAGTGAAGCACCATCGATCCGCCCTGCCCGCCATAGAGCCTACCGCCGTTGGGCACCTGGGGATACATCAGGTTGTCGGGCAGGCTGTCTTCGTGAGACAGGCCGAGGTAGTGCCCGACCTCGTGGGCGATGAGCTGCCCGAGCGTGAAGCCGACGCCGTCGCTGCCGTCTTGCATGTCGATGACGCAGCCGCTGTCGTCCTTCGAGTCCTTGTCGCAGGTCCCGCCGGTGGGCGAGATGCCGTTGACGCCGCCGGGGATCACGCGAACCAGGAACACGTCGATGGCGGCGTTCGGCACGCTGTATTCGTCCCACAGGTCGTCGGCCTCGTCGTGCCCGGCGATGATGTCGTGCCCGGGCGGGATGGCGTAGCGTTGCACCCGGCCGACGCCGATGTTGACGGTGGCGTAGATCCTGCGTATCGTCTTCAACGCGAGGTCGATCTGCTGAAGCTGGTCGATGTTGAAGGTGTCGGTGCGGATGAGATTCAGCGGCAGATGATGGCCTTGTAGCAGGCGCATCTGCGCTGCCACGCCGAGCTGTTTGGCGGCCTTGGTGCGATGGCCGAAAAAATCGGCGACGACGCCGAACCGGCCCGACAAACCGATGCACTTGGCGGCCGCGCTCAGGCGCTTCATGCCGGTTCCGCGCTATTGCAGCGTGACCAGAATCGGCACGAGCCCGCGGCCGTGCTCGAGGGGCCGCAGCGCCTTGCCGATCACGGCGCCGAACGCGGCCACCGTGTCGGTCGCCCTCATCGCATGGCCGGGCACGCTGGCGCTGACCAGCAGGTCGCCCACGCGAACCGGCGCCAGCGCCGCGTCGACCTTGCAGTACACCTTGCCCATCAGTGCGATCGGGCGCCGGCTGGCCACGCCTTGCTGCTTGTCGAGCACGATGGCGGGCCGAAACGAGCCTGCGCCCGAGACCACGCCCACCACGCGCCGGTCGTAGGCTGACTGGCTCGGGTGCAAGGTGCCCTCGGGCCCGATCACCATCACCGTGCCGGGCTCGCACAGCGACGTGTCGGCGATGTCGAAGTCTTCTGCGCAGTCGCCGGCGTTGGCCCAGATCTCGCCTTCGACCGAGAGGTCGCGCGTGACGTGGACGTTGCCCTCGAAGAAGCCGGCGTGCCCGCGGTCGCCTTTCTTCGAGGCGAAGAGCGCGGCGTTGCCGCTGTCTTCGGAGTGATGGATGACCACCATCGCGGCCACATTCGGGCCGTTCGTTTCGGCATGCATGCCTTCGTTGGTCTGGCTGAGGCCATGCACGCCCACGCCGTCCTTGCTCTCGCCCACCACCGCGCGGCCGCGGCTCTCGGTCACGCCGTGAACGCCGATGCCCTGGGTGCTGATGCCGAAGACGCCGTCGTCGCTGGTGCTCCAGCCTTCGACCCCGCGGCCGCTGACCGAGGTGCCGCGAACGCCGGGAAACGTCGTGCTGTCGCCGCTCACGCCGTAGTTGCTGGTGCTGCGCCCATATACGCCCCGGCCGGCATTCGATTCGCCCAGCACACCGGCGCCGTTGCTGGTGTTCTGCCCTTGTACGCCGGCAGTGCCTGGCACGACGGAAATGCCGACAAGGGGTGGAGCGGTGGCCATGGCGATCTCCTGATTCCGATGGCCGAGACTAGCCGATGTTCGAAGCCTCTCTCAGCCCACGAACACCGGATCTGTCGGTTGACTGGCAACGCAGTCGCGTATAAAGTTTTATACACGTGAATTCGACACTGGATGACAAAGAGATCAGATGGGTGGGTTCGTCCCACCACGATCTCATCGTGTTCCCGAAGGCGCCCCGCAAAGAAGCGGGTTTCCAACTGGGCAAGGTACAGGCCGGGCTGGAGCCCAGCGACTGGAAGCCCTTCGATGAGGTCGGCGCGGGTGCACGAGAGCTTCGCATCAGCGATGCGAAGGGCATCTTCCGAGTGATGTACGTCGCCAAGTTCGAGGAAGCGGTTTACGTACTGCATTGCTTCCAGAAGAAGACGCAAGCCACATCGAAGCAGGACAAAGATATTGCCGCGGCCCGCTATCGCGCCGTGGCCATCGCCAGAAAGGGCAAAAGATGACGATCGACACCGAAATCCGCCACGTCACGAAGGCTGGTGCGAACCTGTTCCTCGAGCTAGGCTTTTCTGTTGCCGAGGCCAAGCAGCTTCACGCCGCATCGCGCAAGCAGATCAACAACACCCGTGCGCTAAAGCAGCAATTGATGGTCGAGCTGTCGAACTGGATCACCGAGCACCAGCTCAAGCAGGCGGACGCGGCGCAAATCCTGATGGTGTCGCGCCCGCGGGTCTCCGATGTCGTGAACCAGAAGACCACCAAGTTCACGATCGACACGTTGGTCGAGATGCTGAGTCGCGTAGGAAAGCCGGTGCGGCTGGCGGTAGGTTGACATGAGCCAGCTATTTGCCGTGAAGACGACCGTTCATTCGAACTATGAAAGGCCCTTGCGCCGCGGCAACCTCGCCTCGGGCAAGTTGGTGCTGCGCAAGCGCGGCGCGACCGGCGCCGTACTGCCGAACAAATAGCATGTGAATATCCCTGTCTTACCGTGACGGGATCGGCTGCATCGGCTACCCGCCCCGTCACAACGGAAAACGCCGAAGCCCCGAACGGAGGCGCCAAGGTCCAAATTACCGTCCTCGTCCTCGCCGACGGCACGTTTCAGCCGCAAGATGTGTCGGCCGCGAAAGGGCTGCAGCCGTTCGCCGATGCGGTCTCCTACGTTCTGAGGTGGTGGAGATCTACGCTTGCGGTCGATAGCGTGGCGTGCGCGCCGAAAGCCGAGGCGTTCTCGCTTTCGATATGGTTCGAGGGACGGGCGAAAGAGCCGCATATCTATGTGACGATTTCTCAGAAGTCAGACGATCGTCAGGCAAGGAAGCCGCCTCTGATTGAATCCATTTCAACGCCCGACATCGACCATCCGAGAAGGCTCGCGCGCGGCAACGTCGAAGGCACAGTGACCGTGCTCACCCAATTCGGGACAGACGGCACGGCGATGGCCCTAACCATCGTGTCCAGTACGCCGTTCGGCGCGTTCGACTCCGACGTCTCGGATGCGGCAAGACTGGTCACCGTGAAATGGAAATCGCCGCCTCCCCTTGCTCCGGTATGCGCGCATAGGACGAACACGTTCTGCCTCGAAGAGAGAGGGAGAACGCCGGCGCCCTTTTCCGGATGCAGGCATTGAAGACGCGCCGGCGCCTCGGATGCACCTTGGCATGGGCGCTCCGGCGGAAGGACGCCCGCTCATTCGAATTAGTGGTAGTCGTCTTCGAGCTGGTGGCGTACTGCCGAAACGATGACGTCGATGCTGCCGAAGATCTCGAAGAGCGCCACATAGCCCGAGGCACCGAACGGAATGATCAGCTCACGCAAGAACGGGCTCTGGCCCGCCTTGCGGCATGTAAAGGGCGAGGTCTTCAGCGTGGCGAAGCCGGCGCGAATGGCGACGAGTGCTTGCTCGGCCAAGTCGAGATCCCCACCATCCCGCGCGAGCTTGCGGTCGAGAACGAAGTCGAACGGGCGCTCCAGGTCTGCCTCCGCTTCGCGGGTCAGGCGGACCCGAAAACTCACCGCCAGCTTGCCGGCTTGCGAACGCGCGCGGCATCCAACTTGCGCTGGAGGTTCTGCACGACAGCATCGGCTTCGACGTAGTCGCCCGTGCGGCGCGCATCATCGAGCGAGCGCGTGCCCCGGGCGATGAACTCCGCCTGGTTACGCCTGCGCAGCACGGTGGCGCGGACCGAAGCCTCCACGAACTCGGAAACGGTTTCACCCTCGCCGAGCAGCGACTCGACTTCTGCGCGCAGTTCCGGCTCGACGCGGACGGATGGGATCGTGGCGGTCTTCATGCACTGAATGTAACGCATTTGCGCTGCACGAGTCGAGACGATGAGCGCACCCGGCGTCGGCCGAGCTGTCGTCGCCGATCTCAAGTTGACCCAACCCTCACAAGTGGGCCAATTTTCGGTCGGCGCCAACACAGCTTGGCCCATCGGTCCCTGGCCAGGTCGATCTCTCGCTTGGGCGTGGCCTGCGCCTTTTTCTGAAACGCATGCAGCACCACCACCACCACGTCGGCAAATCGGGCCGTGTAGATCACTCGGTAGGTTCCCGAGTCATCCCAGACCCTGATCTCCTCGACGCCTTTGCCAATCGCCAGCATCGGCTTGAAGTCGTCCGGTTGCTCGCCGCGCTGCACCTTGTCGAGTTGGTAGCCGGCGTCTTGCCTGGCATCGTCTGGAAACTCGCGCGGACGCTTGAGCGAATCGCGCAAGAAGCGGATTGGCTTCATGCGTCACTATACTTGTTTGGATATAGGATCGCAACAGCAGCAGGCGATCCAGCCCGGCGACAACGAGGCTGCCTACTTCACTGCGTGCCATGCCGACGTGGAGACCGTCGATGACTTCAAGCAGAGGCTGAACGAATAAGAAAAGCCCGCGACCATTTCTGGTGGCGGGCTCGCTTCCGGACATCCATGGCTTGGGGCACGTTAGGACGACGGGTCTCTCAGCACTGGGTTACGGGTTCCCTTGTGTCCGCCCAATCGTGCGGCTGGTTCCATGCTTCGGATGGATGCAATTTACCGCACGCTGATGTCAGCGACGTGACGTAGTGGCCCCGATTCCCCGGCCTTTTCGAGGGATCGCTAGATCTCCCGCCTCAGCGCCGCCGTCCCCACATCCCCCGTATTCGGCGTCCCCACCCTCTCCATCAGCAGCACCTCCGCGCCCTCCTCCGCCACCGGGCAATGCGCCACGCCCCGCGGCACGACGTAGAGCTGCCCCGACCCGAGCGTCACGTCGCCTTCGCGCATGCGGATCGTCACGCTGCCCTTCAGCACGAGAAAGAAGTCGTCGGTGTCGTCGTGCGTGTGCCAGGTGAACTCGCCCTTCAGCTTGGCCACCATCAGGTCGTGGCCGTTGAACTCGCCCACGACGCGCGGCTGCCAGGGCCCGCTGAAGGTGGCGAGCTTCTCGGTCAGGTCGATGCCAGTGGGTGGGGAGGTGTGCGTCGTGACCGTGGGGGTCTCCGCCTGTCGTGCCGGTCAGTGATAGTCGTCTTCGAGCTGGTGGCGCACGGCCAGGATGGTCACCGTCGACACATCTTCGATCTCGAACAGGGCGACGTAGCCGCTGCTGCCGAAAGGAATCAACAGCTCGCGCAGGAAGGGGCTCGTGCCCGCCTTCCGGTAGATGAAGGGCGAGCGGTCGAGGCTCTCGACCGAGTCGGCGATGGCGCCGAGCGCACGTTCCGCCAGGTCGAGGTCGTCGGCGTGGGTCGCGCGCTCGAGAAGGTGCCGGTACAGCCGCTTGAGGTCGTCACGCGCCGAGGCGCTGTAACGAACGGCGAAGGTCATCCACGCGCTTGCTTGGCCGCCTTGGGCGCCTTCACCTTCGCCCGGGCCTTGGCCAACATCTGCCCGAGCTCGGCATGAACGGCTTCAGCCGCGAAGTAGACGCCGCTGCGCTGGGCCGCCTCGCGCGAGGCCAGGCCACGTGCCATGAACTCGGCACGGGCGCGCCGCCGTTCGATGGTCTCGCGCACAGAGGCTTCGATGAAGCCGGACAACGACTCGCCTTCCTCGAGCACTTGTTCCGCTGCTTCCCGAAGCTCTGGCTCGACACGGAGCGAAGGAAAGGTGGCGGTTTTCATGGTGGTCGTACTGGTGCGTTGCAGTTGCGATGCATTCTACGGGAAGTCGATCGCGCGCTGCCATTGCGCCTCGCTCAGCTCGAGGCTGGCGCACGCGCCGGGATGCCGAGCTGGGGGCGGAGGAACGGTCGGTGCCACGCCGGGGCCTTGGTCGAGTGGTCGGGGGCTCGCGGCATGCTGCCACATCGAACCCCTGACGCCGGCGCGGCGCTGGAAAAGTTCGTTCAGCCCCCGGACGCGATCATCCAGTCCCGCAGCGCGATCAGTTCGGCGTGCACCTCCCGCGAGAACCCGCTCCGCCCCGTGCGTCCGTCGTCGAGGAGCTTGTCGAGCGCGGCCTGGCATTCGTCGGGCTCGGGCCAGACCCCCGCCAGTGCGTTGGCGATCCGAGGAAATTGCGAGCTGAGTTTTTCCGGACGCAGGTTCGGCGGTAGGCTCAGCAACCAGTCGATCGCATGACCGCTGACGGCGCGGTCGGTCGGCAGCGGCGCGCGGCGGAGTCGTTTCCACTGTGCCTGCGACACGACCGTCTCCTCGTGAAACTGCGAGATCGATTCATCGTCGAGAACTCGCCGGGCCTCGCCAAAGTCGGTGATCTCGAACTCCAGACCCTCGTCTTTCCAGGTGGAAGGGGGAGAAGCGGGCGGCTTCTTGGGCGGATCCATCGATGCGATTTCCGGACAGGGCTTGAGTTGCAATCGTGCGCCCGTCGGGCGGCACATGCCATGCCCGTATCGGTCGCAGGGAATCAGGGCGTCGGGACATTCCGTGAGTTTTTCACGTCGGTGGCGAGGGGCACCGTGCCGCGCGCCGGGGCGGCGGCGATCGAGGCTCGCCATTGCCTCGCTCATATCAAACGATACGTGTTTGGACATATACGGGCAACCACGAACGATGGCAGTGCGGGGACGTGGCTCCCGCGCGTAGCATGCACTCCCCACCGCCGTCCGCGGCTCCTCTCGACAAAAGGCAGGCCTCAGTCCGTCGCGTCGAACAACCCATCGGAGACAGACATGACATTCACCCGTTCCCTGCACGCCGGCCTGCTCGCCGCCGCGCTCACGCTCGCCGGCCACGCCGTGGCGCAAGACAAAGGCACGATCGGCGTGTCGATGCCCACCAAGTCTTCGGCGCGCTGGATCTCCGACGGCGACAGCATGGTCAAGGTGCTGAAAGAAAAGGGCTACAAGGCCGACCTGCAATACGCCGACGACGACATCCCGAACCAGCTGGCGCAGGTAGAGAACATGATCACCAAGGGCGCCAAGGTGCTCGTCATCGCCGCCATCGACGGCACCACGCTCTCCGACGCCTTGCAGAAGGCGGCCGACAAGGGCGTCAAGGTGATCGCCTACGACCGGCTCATCAAGGGCTCGAAGAACGTCGACTACTACGCCACCTTCGACAACTTCCAGGTCGGCGTGCTGCAGGCGCAGTCGATCGAGAAGTCGCTCAGGCTGAAGGAAGGCAAGGGCCCGTTCAACATCGAGCTGTTCGGCGGCTCGCCCGACGACAATAACGCCTTCTTCTTCTACGACGGCGCGCTGTCGGTGCTCAAGCCCTACATCGACAAGGGCAAGCTCGTCGTGCGCAGCAAGCAGATGGGCATGGACAAGGTCGGCACCTTGCGCTGGGACGGCGCCGTCGCCCAGGCGCGGATGGACAACCTGCTCAGCGCCTACTACGGCAACGCCCGCGTCGACGCGGTGCTGTCGCCCTACGACGGCTTGTCGATCGGCATCCTGTCTTCACTCAAGGGCGTGGGCTATGGCACGCCCAAGCAGCCGATGCCGGTGGTCACGGGGCAAGACGCCGAGGTGCCTTCGGTCAAGTCTATGCTGCGCGGCGAGCAGACCTCGACCGTATTCAAAGACACGCGCGAACTCGCCAAGGTCACCGCCAACATGATCGACGCCATGCTCTCGGGCAAGAAGCCCGAGATCAACGACACCAAGACCTACAACAACGGCGTCAAGGTCGTGCCCTCGTACCTGCTCAAGCCGGTGAGCGTCGACGTGTCGAACTGGCAAGCGGTGCTGATCGGCAGCGGCTACTACAAGGAAAGCCAGATCAAGTAGCTCCGGGATCGCCGCGTTGGACGACAACATTCTCGAGATGCGGGGGATCACCAAGACCTTCCCCGGTGTCACGGCGCTCGACAAGGTCACGCTCTCGGTCCGCCAGGGCGAGATCCACGCCGTGGTGGGCGAGAACGGCGCCGGCAAGTCGACGCTGGTCAAGGTGTTGAGCGGCGTCTACGCCCATGGCAGCTACACCGGCGAGATCTTCTTCGAGGGCCAGGAACGAGAGTTCCGCGACATCTCCGACAGCGAGCGCGCCGGCATCATCATCATTCACCAGGAGCTGGCGCTCGTGCCCTTGCTCTCGATCGCCGAGAACATCTTTCTCGGCAACGAGCGGGCGCGCTTCGGCG
>JANXWR010000224.1 GCA_025351025.1 Burkholderiales bacterium
AAGCTGCGGCGGCGTAGCCGCGCGGGATCGCGTCGAGCAGGCGGCGCGTGTATTCCTGCTGCGGCCGCTCGAGGATCTGCTCGACGCCGGCCTGCTCGATCACCTCGCCGTCTTTCATGACGATGACTTCGTCGGCCATGAAGCGCACGACGGCGAGGTCGTGGCTGATGAAGATGTAGGCCAGGCCGAGCTCGTCCTGCAGATCCTTGAGCAGGTTGAGCACCTGCGCCTGCACCGAGACATCGAGCGCGCTCACCGCCTCGTCGAGCACCAGCACCTCGGGCGAGACGGTCAGGCAGCGGGCGATGGCGACGCGCTGGCGCTGGCCGCCCGAGAACTCGTGCGGATATTTCTGCATCGCCGTGTCGTCGAGGCCGACCTTGGCGAGCAGGGCACGGGCGCGCCCTTCGCGGTCGGCGGCGCTGCTGCCGATGCCGTGGATCGTCATCGGCTCGATCAGCGTCTGGCCGATCGTGAAGCGCGGATTGAGCGATGCGTAGGGGTTCTGGAACACGACCTGTATGCGCCTTCGCATCGCCAGCATCTCGGACTTCGAGAGCGCGAGCAGGTCGCGCCCGTCGAAGAAAGCCTGGCCGCCCACTGGCCCGCCGTGCGGCTCGTGCAGGCGCAGCAGGGTCAGGCCGAGCGTCGTCTTGCCCGAGCCGGACTCGCCGACGACACCCAGCGTATGGCCGGCACGGAGCTGGAAGGTGGCGCCCTTGACGGCCTGGAACTCCATGCGTCCGAACACGCCGCTGCGAATCCAGAAGCTCTTCGTCAGGCCTTTCGCCTCGACGACTACCGTGGCGTCCGGGTTCTTCGCCTTCGCCGGCGCATCGCTAATCGCGGCGCGGCCGGCGATGTGATCGTCGACGACGCGCAGACGCGGCGCGCGCTGCTCGAGGGTCGGGCGGCAGGCGAGCAGGGCGCGCGTGTAGGCGTCCTGCGGGTCGGCGAAGATGCCGGCGACGGGAGCCTGCTCGCGCACGATGCCGTTCCTCATGACGACGACGTGGTCGGCGATCTCGCCGACCACGCCGAGGTCGTGGCTGATGAAGAGCATGCTCATGCGATGCCGTTCCTTGAGGCGGCCGAGCACCTCCAGGATCTGCCGCTGGATCGTCACGTCGAGCGCGGTGGTCGGCTCGTCGGCGATCAAGAGCTTGGGCTCGCACGACAGTGCCATGGCGATCATGACGCGCTGCTGCTGGCCGCCGGACAGCTGATGCGGATAGGCGTCGAGGCGCCTGCGGGGCTCTGGCATGCCGACTTCGCCGAGCAGCGCTTCGGCGCGGGCCAGGGCCGCCCGCCTGCCGAGGCCGAGGTGCTTGACGAGTGGCTCGACGATCTGCTGTCCGACCGTGAACACCGGGTTGAGCGAGCTCATCGGGTCCTGGAAGACGCAGGCGATTTCCTTGCCGCGCAGCCGCTGCAGCTCGTCGCGTCGGAGGGCGAGCATGTCGCGGCCCTGGAAGGTGATCGCCCCCGAGCGCTCGGCATTGTCGGGCAGCAGGTTGAGGATCGACATCGCCGTCACGCTCTTGCCCGAGCCGGACTCGCCGACCAGGGCGACCGTCGTGTTCTCGGGGATGTCGAAGCTGACGCCGCGCACCGCCTCGATGCGTTGGACGACACCGTCTTCCTTGCCGATGCGAAAAGCGACGCGCAGGTCCTGGATGGTGAGCAGGGCGGCGCTCACTCGAGGCCCCGCAGCTTCGGGTCGAGCGCGTCGCGCAAGGCATCGGTCATGAGCGAGAAGGCGGTGACGAAGACGGCCATGAAGGCGGTCGCCGCCACCAGTTGCCACCAGTAGCCGAGGACCAGCTCGCTCTGCGCCTCGGCGAGCATCGTTCCCCAGGACACGTCGTCGACGCCGACGCCCAGGCCGAGGTACGACAGGATGACCTCGAACTTGATGAAGGCGACGACGAGCAGCGAGAGCCGCACCAGGATGACGTGGCTCACGTTGGGCAGGATGTGCCGGAACATGCGCGACGCGGTCGAGGCGCCGATCGCCTCGGCCGAGCGCACGTAGTCGCGGGTCGAGTGCTTGATGAACTCGGCGCGCACCTGGCGGTAGATGCCAGTCCAGCCGACCAGCGCCAGGATGATGGCGACGCTGGTGATGCCGCGGCCGAAGATGACCGCGAACGAGAGGATGAGCAGGATGTCGGGGATCGACGTGAAGACGCTGTACAGCCACTCGAGGAAGTCGCCGACCTTGCCGCCGAAGAAGCCGCCGAGGGCGCCGAGCACCGTGCCGATGATGGCGGCGACAAGCGCGCCGAGCAGGCCGACGAAGACCGAGGTCTGCGAGCCCTTCATGGCCTTGGACAGGACGTCGCGGCCGAGCCGGTCGCCGCCGAAGGGCAAGGTCTGGGCGCGCGGCGTCTCGACCGTCTTGTACTTGGCGGCGCGTTCGGCCCACTCCTTGTAGCGCGGCGCGAGCGGGTCGACGGCCGAGATGTCGGCGACCGGGCCGGTCGGGGCGGCGATCGCTTCGGTTTCGACCGCCGCCGCCGGCCCCATGAAGGTGGGCGGCGCGCTCGGCACGCCGACTTCCTTCTGCCAGCCGCGCGCGACCAGGCCGGTGGCGGTGAGCACGATCATGAGCAGGAAGACGGCGACGACGGCGAGCGAGACGATGCCGACGCGGTCGCCGCGCATGCGCCGCCAGGCGGCGCGCCAGACGCCTTCTGAGCGCGCCGCGCTGCCGGCCATCGGCGCGACGATCGGCGGCAGGACGGCGCTCACGGGACCGCCCTCACTTCAGCACCACGCGCGGGTCGACCAGCTTGTATAGGATGTCGACGCTCAGGTTGATGACCATCGTGATCATCGCCAGGTAGACCGTGATCGCCTGGATGACCGGGTAGTCGCTGCGGTTGACGGCCAGGATCACCTCGCGGCCGAGGCCGGGGATGGAGAAGAACACTTCGATCAGGAACGAGCCGACGAA
>JANXWR010000235.1 GCA_025351025.1 Burkholderiales bacterium
GAGAAGGCCAAAGCCGAGGGCAAGGCCGTGCAGACGCCGGAGATCGTCACGCGTCGCATCGAAGGCTCGGTCGCCAAGTTCCTGAAGGAGGTGAGCCTGCACAACCAGGCCTTCGTCAAGAACGAGAAGCAGACCGTCGAGAAGATGCTCAAGGAAAAGGCGACCAAGGTCCACGCCTTCGCGCTTTACGTGGTTGGCGAAGGGATCGAGAAGAAGACCGACGACTTCGCCGCCGAAGTGGCGGCCCAGGTCGCGGCGGCCAAGGGCGCCTGAGGGGGTAAAGCGGCAGGACAGGGCGGTCACCCGGATAGACTTCGCCGACAAGCACAACAACGAGGAACAGGCTCATGGCCGCCTACAAGCGCATCCTGCTCAAGCTTTCCGGCGAAGCCTTGATGGGGGACGACGCGTACGGCATCAACCGCGCCACCATCGTCCGTATCGTCCGCGAAGTGCAGGAAGTGACGCAGCTCGGCTGCGAGATCGCGATCGTGATCGGCGGCGGCAACATCTTTCGCGGTGTCGCCGGCGGCTCCGTCGGCATGGACCGGGCGACCGCCGACTACATGGGCATGCTCGCCACCGTCATGAACGCGCTGGCGCTGGCTGACACGATGCGCCAGGAAGGCATCACCGCGCGCGTCATGTCCGCCATCGCCATCGAGCAGGTTGTCGAACCCTATGTGCGGCCGAAGGCCCTGCAATACCTAGAAGAAGGCAAGGTCGTGATCTTCGCGGCCGGCACCGGCAATCCGTTTTTCACGACCGACACGGCCGCCGCCCTGCGCGGCGCTGAAATCGGCGCGCAGATCGTTCTCAAGGCGACCAAGGTCGACGGCGTGTACAGCGCCGATCCGAACAAGGACCCGACGGCAGTCCGCTACGCGCGGATCAGCTTCGACGAGGCCATCATCAAGAACCTGCAGGTCCTCGACGCCACCGCGTTCGCGCTGTGCCGCGACCAGAAGCTGCCGATCCGCGTCTTTTCGATCTTCAAATCGGGCGCGCTCAAGCGCGTGGTCCAGGGCGAGGACGAAGGCACGCTCGTCCACGTGTGAGGAAAAATCATGAAACCCCCACGCTCACTTCGTTCGCTGCCCCCCGAGGGGGCGCTTCAGCCGCTTGCGGCGGCCCGGCGAGGCTGACATGACCATCGCCGACATCAAGAAGACCGCCGAGCAGAAGATGGGCCGCTCGATCGAGTCGTTCAGGGCCGAGCTGCAGAAGATCCGCACCGGACGTGCCCATCCGGGCATTCTCGACCAGGTGCACGTCGAGTACTACGGCTCGCACGTGCCGATCAGCCAGGTCGCCAACGTCACCTTGCTCGACTCGCGCACGATCAGCGTCCAGCCCTGGGAAAAAGGCATGGGCGCGAAGATCGAGAAGGCGATTCGCGAGTCCGACCTCGGTCTCAATCCGGCGGCGCAAGGCGATCTTCTGCGCGTGCCGATGCCGGCCCTGACCGAAGAGCGCCGCAAGGACCTGACCAAGGTCGTGCGCCATGCCAGCGAGGACGCCAAGATCGCAATCCGCAACCTCCGCCGCGACGCCAACGAGCACGCCCGGCGGCTGAGCAAGGACAAGGAAATCACCGAGGACGAAGAGCGCCGCTCGCTCGACGACCTGCAAAAGCTCACCGACCGCACGATCGGCGAGGTCGATCGGCTCACCTCGGCGAAAGAAGCCGAGATCATGGCCGTCTGATGAACGACGGGCATCCTCTCGCGATGCTTGCCGGCGCCACCCAGTGAACGACCGAAGCGAGCCCGCCGCCGCCGTGCCGCGCCACGTGGCGATCGTCATGGACGGCAACGGCCGCTGGGCCAAGAGCCGCTACATGCCGCGCTTTTTCGGCCACAAGCAGGGCGTCGATGCGCTGGTGCGCACCGTGCTCGCCTGTGCCGACCGCGGCGTCGAGTACCTCACCGTGTTCGCGTTCTCCTCCGAAAACTGGAAGCGGCCGACCGAGGAGGTCTCCGGGCTGATGGGGCTGGTGCTGGTCGCCGTCTCTAAGTACCTGGCCAAGCTCGCCGGCGACGGCGTTCGCGTGCGCATCGTCGGCGACCGTGCCCAGGTTTCCGACAAGCTGCGCGAAGCCTGGCAGCACGCCGAGGACAGCACCCGCCAAAACACGCGCATCAATCTCTCGGTCGCCTTCAACTACGGCGGCCGCTGGGACATCGTGCAGGCCTGCCGCCAGGCGATGGCCGCCGGCGTGCGTGCCGAAGAGCTCGACGAGACGAAGCTCAACAGCTACATGGCGCTCAGCTACGCACCCGACCCGGATCTCTTCATCCGCACCGGCGGCGAAGTGCGCATCAGCAACTTCCTGCTCTGGCAGGCGGCCTACTCCGAGCTCGTGTTCACCGATTGCCTGTGGCCCGAGTTCGGCGACGAAGAGCTCGACGCGGCGCTCGCCCAGTATGCGCGCCGCGAGCGCCGCTTCGGCGCCGTCTCGAGCCGCAGCGCGCTGGCGTCGGCCGGAAGCTGACCGTGCTCAAGCAGCGCATCCTGACCGCACTGGTCTTGCTGGCGTTCCTGCTCCCCGCCCTCGTCGTCAAGACGCCCTGGCCGTTCGCCGTGCTGACGCTGGTCGTCATGGCCGCCGCCGGCTGGGAATGGGCCCGCCTCAACGGCTGCGGCAGCCTCTCGGTGCCGCTCGGCGCCGTCCTCGGCATCGCCTGCGGCCTGGCCCTCTGGGCCGGCTGGGGCGAGGCAGCACCTCGGCTCGCCTGGTGGATCGCCATGGCGGTCTGGGTGCTCGGCGGCGTCTGGGTGCTGCGCGGCGGCGTCGCCGCCTGGCCGCGACTGCCGCGCGCCTTGCGCTGGGCGATCGGCCTGGTCGCGCTGTGGACCGCCTGGCTCGCTTTCGCCAACGCCAAGGCGATCGGCCTCAACTTCATCCTCTCGGTCTTCTGCCTGGTGTGGTCGGCCGACATCTGCGCCTACGCCGGCGGTCGCGCCTTCGGGCGACGCAAGCTGGCCCCGGGCATCAGCCCGGGCAAGAGCTGGGAGGGCGTCTGGAGCGGCATGCTCGGCGCACTCGTCGTGGCCGCGATCTGGCTTGCCGTCGACGCCACCGGCGTCGTCGATTCGGCGAGCCTGTACCAGGTCGTCGCGGCGCACCTGAGCTATGCGGGACTCGCTCTCGTCGTCGTCTTTCTCGTCGCCATGAGCGTCGTCGGCGACCTGTTCGAGTCGCTCGTCAAGCGCAGCGCCGGCGCCAAGGACAGCAGCGGCCTCTTGCCCGGCCACGGCGGCGTGCTCGACCGCGTCGATGCGCTGCTGCCGGTGTTTCCGATCGCCCTGGCGTTGGCCTCGCTATGAGCCAGGCCGCATCGCCGCGTCCGCAGCGCGTCTGCATCCTCGGCGCGACCGGCTCGGTCGGCATGGCGACGCTCGACGTCATCGGCCGCCATCCGGAGCGCTTCGAGGTCTTCGCGCTCACCGCGCACGCGCGCCTCGACGAGCTGTTCGCGCTCTGCCTGCGCTACCGGCCTCGCCACGTCGTCGTCGCCACCGCCGCAGGTGCCGCGACGCTCGGGCGTCGCCTTGCCGATGCGAAGCTGCCGACCGAGGCGATGCACGGCGAGCGCGCCCTGTGCGAGCTGGCCGCGCACGGCGAAGTCGACACGGTGATGGCGGCGATCGTCGGCGCCGCCGGCCTCGCGCCTTGCCTGGCCGCGGCCCGCGCGGGGAAGCGCCTGCTGCTCGCCAACAAGGAGGCACTGGTCGTCGGCGGCGCCCTCTTCATGGCTGCTGTCGAGGCGGGCGGGGCGACGCTGCTGCCGATCGACAGCGAGCACTCGGCGATCTTCCAGTGCCTGCCCGACGATCGCGCGACCTGGAAGGCGCGCATCGACCACATCGTTCTCACCGCCTCGGGCGGACCATTTCGCGGCCGCGCGCCGGCGACCCTCGGCGATGCCACGCCCGAGCAGGCCTGCGCGCACCCGAACTGGGTCATGGGGCGTAAGATTTCGGTCGACTCGGCGACCATGATGAACAAGGCGCTCGAGGTCATCGAGGCGCACTTCCTGTTCGGCCTCGAGCCGGAGCAGATCCGCGTCGTCATCCATCCGCAGAGCATCATCCACTCGATGGTCGTCTGCCGCGACCAGTCGGTGCTGGCCCAGCTCGGCACCGCCGACATGCGGGTGCCGATCGCCTATGGCTTGGCCTGGCCGGACCGCGTCGCTTCGGGCGCCGAGCCGCTCGACTGGCGCACCGTCGCGAGCCTCACGTTCGAGGCGGCCGACCCGGTGATCTACCCGGCACTGGCGCTCGCCTACGATGCGCTGCGCGGTCCGCCGGGGACCAGCGTGGTGCTCAACGCGGCCAACGAAGAAGCAGTCGCCGCGTTTCTTTCAGGAACCATCCGCTTCGACCGTATTCACAACGTCAATGCCCGCACCGTCGCGGCGGTGATCCCGCAGCGCGGCGCCGCGGATTCGCTCGAGTCGCTGCTCGCGCTCGATGCGGAGGCGAGGCGCCACGCTGTCCAGTTCCTCAAACCGCTCGCCTGAATGATCACCACCGTCCTCGCCTTCCTGTTCACGCTCGGCGTCCTCATCGTCGTGCACGAATACGGGCACTACCGCGTCGCCGTCGCCTGCGGCGTGCGCGTGCTGCGCTTCTCGATCGGCTTCGGCCGCGTCCTCTGGCGCCGGCAGCCCACGCCCGACAGCACCGAGTTCGTCGTCTGCGCCCTGCCGCTCGGCGGCTACGTGCGCATGCTCGACGAGCGCGAGGGTCCGGTCGCGCCGGCCGAGCTCGACCGCGCCTTCAATCGCAAGCGACTTTGGCAGCGCGCCGCGATCGTCGTCGCCGGGCCGGCCGCCAACCTTCTGCTCGCGATCGCGCTTTACGCGACGCAGTTCTGGGTCGGCGTCGACGAGCCGAAGGCGGTGCTCGGGCCGCCGGCCGCGGCCAGCCTGGCCGAGCGCGCCGGCCTGCATGCCGGCGACTGGGTGCGCTCGGTCTCGAGCGACGGCAACGACTGGCGTGACGTGCGCTCGATGACCGACCTGCGCTGGCAGGTGACGCAAAGCCTGCTGCACGGCGAAAGCCTCGAGCTGATGGTGAGCGGTCGCGACGGCCGCGGCCAGCGCCGCACGACCCTCGATCTCGCCTCGCTGGCGTCGAGCGAGGTCGACGCCAAGCTGATGCAGCGCATCGGCCTGGGCAACGCCTTCAGCGAGCCGGTGCTGGGCGACGTGAAGGCCGGCGGCGCCGGCGCGGCGGCCGGCCTGAGGCCCGGCGACCGCATCCTCGCCATCGACGGCCGCGCCATCGACGACTCGGCGCAGGCGCGCGAGGCGATCCGCACGAGCGGCAAGACGGGCGTCGCCACGCCGATGCAGTGGCGCGTCGAGCGCGGCACGGCGCGGCTCGACCTGGTCGTCACGCCGGCCATCGTCGTCGACGGCGGCAACCGCGTCGGCCGTCTCGAGGTCGTGCCCGGGCAGGCGCCCGAGATGGTCTCGGTGCGCTACGGCGCGCTCGAGGGCCTGACCGGCGCGGTCACGCAGACCTGGCAGATGTCGGCCATCACCGTGAAGATGCTCGGCAAGATGATCATCGGCCAAGCCTCGCTCAAGAACCTGAGCGGGCCGGTGACGATCGCCGACTACGCCGGCCAGTCGGTGCGGCTTGGCCTGGCCTATTACCTCGGCTTTCTCGCCGTCGTCAGCGTCAGCCTCGGCGTGCTCAACCTGCTGCCGCTGCCCGTTTTGGACGGTGGGCACCTGATGTATTATCTTTTCGAGGCCGTGACGGGACGTCAGGTCTCCGAGTTGTGGCTCGAGAGGCTGCAGCGAGGCGGGGTTGCCATCATGTTGATGATGATGTCCCTGGCGCTCTACAACGACATGGCCCGATTGCTGGGCCTCCAATGACCGACCGCATGCCTTTTCCTGCACGTTCGCCCGCCCGTACGCGCCTGCTCAGACTCGCTCCCATCTCGATCGCTGTCGCCTTCGCCCTGCAGGCCGGCTCGGCCTGGGCGGTCGAGCCCTTCGTGCTGAAGGACATCCGCGTCGAGGGTCTGCAGCGCACCGACGCCGGTACCGTGTTCGCGGCGCTGCCGTTTCGCATCGGCGACACCTACACCGACGAGAAGGGCGCGGCGGCGCTGCGCGCTCTGTTCGCGACAGGCCTGTTCAAGGACGTGCGCATCGACATCGACGCCGGCGTCGCCGTCGTCATCGTCGACGAGCGCTCTGTGATCGCCAACATCGACTTCGTCGGCATGAAGGAGTTCGAGAAGGACGCCCTCGTCAAGTCCTTGAAGGAGTTCGGCATCGGCGAAGGCCTGCCGTTCGACAAGGCGCTCGCCGACCGCGCCGAGCAGGAGCTGAAGCGCCAGTACCTGACGCGCAGCCTCTACGGCGCCGAGATCGTGACGACCGTGACGCCGCAGGAGCGCAACCGCGTCAATGTCACCTTCACCGTCACCGAAGGCGCCCCGGCGAAGATCCGCGAGATCCGGATCGTCGGCAACAAGGTCTTCTCGGAAGGGACGCTGAAGGGGCTGTTCGAGTTGAACGACGGCGCTTGGCTCAATTTCTACCTGAAAGGCGACCGCTACTCGCGCGCCAAGCTCAACGCCGACCTCGAGACTCTGCGCGCCTACTACCAGAATCGCGGCTACCTCGAGTTCGAGGTCGAGTCGACGCAGGTCGCGATCTCGCCCGACAAGCAGGAAATTTCGATCACCGTCAACGTCAAGGAAGGCCAGCGCTTCACGGTCACCGCGGTCAAGCTCGAAGGCGAATACCTCGGCAAGGAAGACGACTTCAAGACGCTGGTGACGATCAAGCCGGGCCAAGCCTACAGCGGCGCCGCGGTGGCCGACACGACACGCCAGTTCGTCGATCTGTTCGGCACCTTCGGCTACGCCTTCGCCAAGGTCGATTCGCGCCCCGACATCGATCGGGCGACCGGCCAGGTCGTCGTCACGCTGGTCGCCGAACCGCAGCGGCGCGTCTATGTGCGGCGGGTCAGCGTCGTCGGCAACACGCGCACTCGCGACGAGGTGATCCGGCGCGAGTTCCGCCAGCTCGAGTCGGCGTGGTACGACGGCCGCAAGATCAAGCTCTCGCGCGACCGCGTCGACCGGCTCGGCTATTTCAGCGACGTCAGCATCGACAGCGCCGAGGTGCCGGGCACCGCCGACCAGGTCGACCTGACCATCACCGTCAAGGAAAAGGCGACCGGCGCGATCTCGGTCGGCGCCGGCTTCTCGTCGGCCGACAAGCTCTCGCTCACGGCCTCGATCAAGCAGGACAACATCTTCGGCTCGGGCAACTACCTCGGCCTCGAGGTCAACACGAGCCGGTTCAACAAGACGCTGGTCGTGAGCACGGTCGATCCATACTTCACGATCGACGGCATCTCGCGATCGATCGACCTCTACTACCGCACGAGCCGGCCGATCAACAGCCAGGGCGAGGAATACAAGCTGGTGACGCCCGGCGCGGGGATCCGCTTCGGCGTGCCGTTC
>JANXWR010000246.1 GCA_025351025.1 Burkholderiales bacterium
CGCCGAAGATCCAGCCTACCGATCCGAGCGAGCGCCGCACGGTGCCCGAGGGTCTCTGGGTGAAGTGCCCGTCGTGCGAGACGGTGCTCTACAAGACCGATCTCGAGAACAACATCAATGTCTGCCCGAAGTGCGCGCACCACCACCGGATCGACGCGCGCAGGCGCATCGATACCTTCCTCGATCCGGAAGGGCGCTACGAGATCGGCCAGGAAGTGCTGCCGGTCGACGCGCTCAAGTTCAAGGACAGCAAGAAGTACCCCGAGCGGCTGAAAGACGCGCTCGAGAACACCGGCGAGACCGACGCGCTCGTCGTCATGGGCGGCGCCCTGATGACCTTGCCGGTGGTCGCCGTCTGCTTCGAGTTCGACTTCATGGGCGGCTCGATGGGCTCGGTCGTCGGCGAGCGCTTCGTGCGGGGCGTGCACACGGCGATCGAGCAGAAGACCGCCTTCATCAGCTTCACCGCGACCGGCGGCGCGCGCATGCAGGAGGGCCTGCTCAGCCTGATGCAGATGGCCAAGACCAATGCCTCGCTGACGCGCCTGGCGAAGGCCGGGCTGCCCTACATCAGCGTTCTCACCGATCCGACGATGGGCGGCGTGTCGGCGAGCTTCGCGTTCGTCGGCGATGTCGTCATCGCCGAGCCGAAGGCGCTGATCGGCTTCGCCGGGCCGCGCGTCATCGAGAACACGGTGCGCGAAAAGCTCCCCGAAGGCTTTCAGCGCTCCGAGTTCCTGCTCCAGACCGGCGCCATCGACATGATCGTCGACCGCCGCGAGCTGCGCTCCGTGATCGCCCGGCAGATCGCGATGCTCGAACGATTGCCCTCCGACGCCGTCGCCTGACGAATGTCATCCTGAGCGAAGCGAAGGATCCCAGCGAGCGAGTCATCGGGATCGTTCGCTCGCGCTCATGATGACAGCGACACTTGACGATTGGCTCGCGCACTGCGAGCGGCTGCATCCGAAGACGATCGAGCTGACGCTCGAACGCGTCGCCACCGTCAAGGCGAGGCTCGGCCTGCAATTCGATGCGGCGACGCCGGTGATCGTGGTCGGCGGCACCAACGGCAAGGGCTCGACCTGTGCCATGCTGGAGTCGATCGCGCTTGCCGCAGGCTATCGCGTCGGCCTCTTCTCCAAACCGCACCTGGTGCGCTTCGAGGAGCGCTGCCGGATCGATGGCCGCATGGCCAGCGCCGACGAGCTGGTGCCGCACTTCGAGGCGGTCGAGGCGATGCGGGGCGACATCTCGCTGACCTATTTCGAGTTCACGCTGCTCGCCATCGCCCGGCTCATCGCCGCGTCGTCGCCCGAGCTCGTCATCCTCGAAGTCGGGCTCGGCGGCCGCTTCGATGCGGTCAATGCCTTCGACGCCGATTGCGCCGTGCTGACCAGCATCGACATCGACCACGCGGAGTTCCTCGGCCCCGACCGCGAGACGATCGGCCGCGAGAAGGCGGGCATCCTCCGCCGCGGCAAGCCGGCCGTCGTCAGCGACCCGATGCCGCCGAAGAGCGTGATCGACGAGGCGCGCGGCATCGGCGCCGAGCTGTGGCGTGCCGGCATCGACTTTCGCACCAGCGGCGACCGGCAGCAGTGGAATTGGGAGGGCAGGGCGATGCGCTACAGCGGCCTGGCCTATCCGGCGCTGCGCGGCGCCAACCAGCTGCTCAACGCGGCTGGCGTGCTGGCCGTGTTCGAGACCTTGCGCGAGCGGTTGCCGGTGAGCGCGCAGGCGGTGCGCACCGGCTTTGCGACGGTCGAGCTGCAAGGGCGCTTCCAGGTCGTGGCCGGGCAGCCGGTAATCGTCCTCGACGTCGCGCACAACCCGCATTCGATCGCCGCGCTGGCGCAGAACCTCGACCAGATGGGTTTTTTCCCGCGTACCCACGCCGTGTTCGGTGCGATGCGCGACAAGGACGTCGCGACCATCCTGGCGCGCATGGCGCCCCTCGTCGACGCCTGGCATTTCACGGACTTGCCGACGCCGCGCGCCGCCGGCGCCGCCGAGCTCGCGGCGGCGCTCGAGCGCGTGCCCCAGGCAGCCGGCGCCCGCACCGTCGCCTTGCATGCGACGCCGACCGAAGCGTTGACGGCGGCGCAGGCCGACGCCGACCCGGTTGATAGAATCGTCGTCTTCGGCTCCTTCTACACCGTGGGTGGTGTGCTCGCCCACGGCCTGCCGCGCCAAGGCGGTCGCCATACCGTCTAGCACCGGCTGTCATCCTGAGCGACAGCGAAGGATCTCGACCGCCGGGATCCTTCACTTCGTTCAGGATGACAAGACCGGGCCTTGAATGTTCAAGCAGAAGAGCGATACCGTTTCCACCGCCACGGCACCCGCCGATCCGGTGCAGCAGGCACGAACGCGTGCCCGGCAAAGGCTGATCGGCGCGATCGTCCTGCTCGCCATCGGCATCATCGGTTTTCCGCTGGTGTTCGAAACGCAGCCGCGACCGATTCCGGTCGACATCCCGATCGAAATTCCGAAGAAGGACGCTTTGCCTCCGCTCGTCGCGCCGCCTCCGCCGTCGAGCACGGTCGCGCCGGTTGTCGCCGCACCTTTGCGCACAACGCCCGCGGTGGCGCCCGTCGAGCCGAAGCCGGCCGACGAGATGATCACCGAGTCGCCCAGCGACGCCGGGCACGAGGTGACAACGCCGCGCGCCGTGCCGCGGGCAGCCTCGCAAGCCGCGACGGGTTCGGCGCCCGCGTCGCGCGAAGCGGCCAAGCGCGCGGCCGCATCGGCACCGCCATCGCCCACGCCGTCGAAGCCGGCCGATGAAGCGGCGCGTTCGGGTGCCGACGGCGACCGCGCCCGCGCCCTGCTCGAGGGACGCACGGCGTCGTCCGCCGAGACGGCGCGCTTCGTCGTCCAGGTCGGTGCCTTCGCCGACGCCGAGGCGGCGCGAGAAACCCGCCTCAAGGTCGAAAGGCTCGGCCTCAAGACCTACACCCAGGTCGCGCAGACGCCCTCGGGCAGCCGCATCCGCGTTCGCGTCGGCCCGTTCGCTTCGCGCGGCGAAGCCGACGCGGCCCTCGCCAAGGCAAAGGCCGCGGGCATGGCCGCCGTGGTGCTGACTCTCTAGCGCGATCGTGGAATGGCTGCCGTCCAACTGGGTCGACATCGCGATGCTCGGCATCCTTGCGATTTCGGCCATCGTCGGCCTGGTGCGCGGCCTGACCTTCGAGCTGCTGTCGCTGGGCGGCTGGTTCGTCGCTTACTTCGCGGCGCGATGGCTCCAGCCCTGGGTCGCGCCCTACCTGCCGATCGGCGCGTCCGGGTCGCTCTTGAATCAGGGCGTGGCGTTCGCATCTGCCTTCCTCGTCGTGCTGATCGTCTGGAGCTTGCTGGCGCGCGCCGTGTCGGCCCTGATCGGCGCGACGCCGCTGCGTCCGCTCGATCGCTTGCTCGGCGCGGTGTTTGGTGTGGTGCGCGGCGCCGTCGTTCTTCTCGCATTTGCCACGCTGGTCGCCTACATGCCCGCCGCGCGCACGCAGGCCTGGCGAGAATCGGTCGGCGCGGCGATTCTCGAGGCCGCGTTGCAAGGCCTGCTGCCCCTGATGCCCGTCGCGACGGCGCCGCCGCCGCGACGGGCCCGAGAGACGTGAAGTCGAGGATCTGAGCCATGTGTGGAATCGTCGGAGTGATCTCGAAGGCGCCGGTCAACCAGCTGATCTACGACGCCTTGCTGCTGCTGCAGCACCGTGGCCAGGACGCGGCCGGCATC
>JANXWR010000240.1 GCA_025351025.1 Burkholderiales bacterium
GCAAGATCGGCCCGGGGTCGGTGACGCAGAAGACCAGCCAGGAGACCGAGCGCACGACCGCCGACCAGACGGTGCGCCGCGCCCAGGAGTCCGAGACCAAGGTCTCGGTCAAGGGGCTCTCGCGCGAGACCAGCGACAAGACCGAGATCGAGCGCGGCGGCCAGACCGTGTCGGTCGAGGAGAAGCGCTCGCTCGAGATCGGCAAGGAGGGCGTCAGCGGCTCGAAGACGCGCACCATCACCGGCAGCGACGGCTCCTCGGTCTCGACCAAGACCAGCTCCGGCCTCGTTCGCGGCGAAGGTCAGGTGGGAGTTGCGGCATCGACCGACAAGACACGCACCGACAAGTCCGGCAACGCCTCGAACAAGGGGCTCTCGGCGAAGACCGGCGTCACGGCCGGCGAAGACGGTTACGGCCTCGCCTCGCAGGCGACGGGCAGCGTCGGCAGCGTGCGCAAGGGCGGCTTCAACACCAAGGCCGCGCTGGGCCTCGGCGGCAACATCACCTGCGACATCGGCGAGCCGAAGAAGGGCCTCTATCCGGTGACGCTCAAGGTGCGGTTCGGCGCCTCGGTCGACCTGGGCAGCGGCCACGACAAGAAGGGCGGCTCGGCGAAGGCCAGCGTCGGCGTTCAGGCGTCGAAGGAAATGACCATGGAGGTCACCAAGAACCTCACCGAAGCGCAGCTCCAGCACTACGTCGATTCGCTGAAGAAGGCGAACAAGGGCGACAAGGTCGATGCGACCTGGACCGAGCTGGCGATCGTCAGCGTCGGCGCGAGCCAGACCTGGGAAGACGCCAAGCAGATGTATCTGGGCAACCCGGTCCTCGGCGGCAACGTCGGCGACAGCGTCAAGCTCGGCGACGAGACGAAGGTCGGCGCGTCTGCCAAGGTCGCCGTCAAGGCGGTGAGCGCGGAAGCCTCCTACGGCGAAGGGCACAAGCACTCGACCACGGCGACGCGCAACGAGAAAGGCGGCGTCGATGCCGTCGGCGAGAACGAGGACACGCAAACCATCGGCGGCGGCGGCGGCGTCGACACCGGGCTGACCGGCATGTCGCGCAAAGGCGAGCAGGTGCTGAAGACCTCGATCGGCTACATGGTGACGATCGATGCCGGCGCCGACCCCGACGGCAAGCTGATGTCGGCGTTCCACGCCTGCAAGTCGTCGTCGGCGCTCGAGAAGTTCATCGCCGCCCACAAGGACGGGATCAAGGTCACCGGCAAGAAGGACAAGCGCGCCGCCGAGCGCGCCGACGACGTCGGCTTCAGCGTGCTCGCGGTCGACATGGACCTCAAGTACAGGCACGGCACGGAGCGTAACGTGACCACCGACGACAAGGGCAAGGTCGTCGACAGCGAGGTCACGGGCACCAACGAGGTCGGCGGCAGCGTCGGCGTCGGCAAGGGTCTGCGCTTCGGCGATTCGCGTCAGGACAAGGCGACCTCGAAGCACGACGACAAGGGCAAGCTCGAGCTCGACATGAAGCGCACCAAGTCGGAGACCAGCCTGACCAAGACGCTGAAGAACCTGGTTGGCCTGGGCGACGACGAGGAACAAGGCGAGGGTGCGAAGCGCAAGAAGGGCCTGATCGCCGCGGCGGCCGGCGGCGAAGCGAAGGACAACCAGGTCCACGATGTCGCCGGTGTCCGGCTGGTCAAGGCCGACATCGAGAAGATCGTCGAGATCGCCAAGGCAGACGTCAATCGCTGGACCGATTGCGCAGCCCGCAACTACGACAAGAAGACCTACGACCAATGGCGCGATCTGGGCAACCAGATCGCCGCCAAGGGCCAGGATCCGGCCTGGGTGGCCGACCAGCTCGCGCTCTACGTCGGCAAGGACCAGGGCAAGCGCATGAACGTGCTGATGCAGCTCGTCCGCCCGAGCGGCAGCGCCGCCATCGGCAAGCGCAGCGAGTTCCCGGAAAGCCTGAAGAAATACGCCGAGCCCTACGACGAGCTGGTCATCCGGGACTGCCTCGCCGAGGTCGAGGACAAGGCCAAGGAAGACGGTCCGGAGGCGGCCGGAAAGCTCGGCGAGACGATGTTCAACCGCCTGATGGAGTTGCAGCGCGTGGTCACCGACGCGAGCGACTTCATCCGCCCCGGCTCGCAGGCGGAAATGCTGTCGGCGATCAACGAGCGCAAGCGCGAGCTGCTCGTGCTGATGCGCAAGAACTCGGGCAAGACCACCGACAAGGACGAGGCCGACGCGGCACGTCACGACTACACCCGTCTGCTCGTGGAGCTGAAGAGCTACGGCCCGATGGAGGCGCCGGACCTCGCGGCGCTGAACAAGATGCTCGGCGGCCGCGAGCGCTTCCTGGGCCTCGACATGGGCGACGTGATCGAGCACCTCGACAAGCTCGCCGATCTCTACGCGATCTGGAGCCGTGACTACGACAAGCTGGCGGCGCTCGGTAAGAAGCTCGGGAAGTCCGAGTCCGAGTACCTGCCGTTGAGGCCCGGCATGGAGCGCTACAAGAAGCTGCGCCGCGCCAACGGCGAATCTGCCTGAGCGGTGGCGCGCTTCGCGTGCCGGGGGATCCCGAAGCTTCCCCTCAGAACTGGTAGCTCAGCCCCGCCGAGTAGACGATCGGACGAAAGTCGACCGTCGTCGTCAGCACCGTCGAGCCGGTCGCCACGACCTTGCTCTTGACGTTGATCTTGGCGATGCTGGCGAACAGGCCGATGTCTTTCGTGATCGCGTAGTTGAGTCCGGCCTGCACGGCCAGGCCGGTCGAGCTGCCCATCTTCACGTCGGGCGCCAGGCTCGACTTGATGTTGGTGAAGCGGGTGTAGTTGATGCCGGCGCCGATGTACGGGCGCCAGGTGTCGCCGGGCGAGAAAAAGTGGTAGTTGAGGAGCAGGGTCGGCGCGAC
>JANXWR010000300.1 GCA_025351025.1 Burkholderiales bacterium
GTCCTTGCCGAGCCCGATCGTCAGTTGCGAGCCCGAGTCGGCATAGGCCTGCGAGCCCAGCACTTCCGATAGGCGGATCGTCTGCCGCTTGGCGTTGGGCAATTCGAGCGCCATCGTCGTCTTGCCGGGGATCGTCTCGACGACGCGGATCGAGACCAAGCTGAGCGAACGCGCCAGGTCCTTGGCCAGGTTGACGACCTGCGCGCCCTTGACGCCGACGGCAGGCTCGATCTCGTAGCGGGTGATCACCGGTCCCGGCGAAGCGGCGACGACGCGCACCTCGACGCCGAAGTCCTTGAGCTTTTTCTCGATCAGCCGCGAGGTCATCTCGAGCGTCTCGTTGCTCACGCTCTCGACCCGCTGCGGCGCCGAGTCGAGCAGATCGACCTGCGGCAGCTTCGTGTCGACCAGCTCGGTGAAGAGGGGCTTCTGCCGTTCCTTGACGACCCGCGTGCTCTTCGGCACGTCGACCAGCGTCGGCTCGATGACGATCGGCAGATGCTGCTCCTGCAGCTCGTGCTCGACCTCGACGATCTCCTCACGCTCGCGCATCGCTTCAACGCCCAGGCGAACGTCTTCCAAGCGCTCGATGCGCGAGGTGCGGCGCGAGCGCAGCGACTCGATGGCGTGGCCGATCCGCTCGGCCGCGCCCAGCCACGAGAAGCCCAGGCCGAGCGAGATGCCGGCGACGAGAACGGCGATCCACAGCACGCCCGATCCGGCAAAGCCGAGGAAAGACTGGCTCGCCTTGCCGAGCGAATAGCCGAGCACGCCGCCGGCGTTGCCGCCCGCGACCAGCGTCTCCCATTTATAGAGCCGCGTCCATTCCAGCGACGCGCTGGCGGCGAGCAGCAGCGCCAGACCGAGCCAGAGGTGCCAGGCCGGCGTGTCCTTGGCCGTCGCCGTCGCACCGGCGTTGGTGCGCAGCACCCTTGCCAGGCCACCGAGCCAGGCCCGCGCCGCCACCAGCACCGCCCACCAGACGGAATAGCCGACGAGGAAGAAGACGACGTCGGCGAACCAGGCGCCGGCGATGCCCGCCTTGTTCTGCACCACGCCACCGCTGCCCGAGGTCGAAAAGCCGGGGTCGGCCCCGCTATGCGTCGCCAGGGCGATCAGCACTAGGGTCCAGGCAACGGCGCCGGCCAGCAGGGCGAGCTGCGCGCGCCAGGTGGGAGGATGCGCAGCCGGCGGCGCAGCGTCGGAGCCGCCTTCGTAGCGGAGCGATCCGAGGGGAAAGGTCATGCGCGAATTGTGCGCGAGGCCAGCCCCCGATCCGTGGCGTGATCGCCGCGCTGCCTCGGCAAGGAACTCACGCGGTGAGCTGTTCCTTGATGATGACCCAGCCGTTCTCCTGCGTCTGCACCATGCCGCGGCCTTCCAGGTCCTTCATGACCCGGCTCACCATCTCGCGCGAGGCACCGACGACCTTGGCCAGGTCCTGGCGCGAGACCTTGTTGCGGATGATCTTGACCTCGCCTTCCATCTCCGACATGTCGAGCAGGGTGCGGGCGACCCGACCGTAGACGTCGAGCAGGGCGAGCGATTCGATCTGCCGGTCGGCGCTGCGCAGCCGCTGCACGAGGCCGCGCATGATCGCGTACGAGAGGCTCGAGTTCTCGGGCAGGCAGCGCGCGAATTCGGTGCGGCCGAGGATCAGCATGTCGGTCTGCACCTCGGCGCGCACCGTCGCCGAATGCGGCTCGTTGTCGATCAGGCTCATCTCGCCGACGTAGTCTCCCGACTGCAGCACGGCGAGGATGACCTCGCGGCCGCGCGAATCGGCGGTCAGCACGCGGGCCCGGCCGGTGAGCAGGATGAAGAGGGCATTCGACTTCTTGCCGTGCTCGACGACGATCTCGCCGCGCCGGAAGCGGCGCTTGACGACGCTGTCTGCGATGCCCTGGGCCTGCTCGTTGGTGAGCAGCGAGAACAGCGGCACCCGCCGGATGAGATCGAGATTCGAGAGCATCGCCATCGCGTAACCCTTTCTTGTAAGCCAGCGCATCGACCGGCGCCACGTGAAATTATCACGCCGGCCGGGGCTGGGCTATTGTCGCCATTACGAGAGTTGACGCCAGCCGGTTGCAACCCCATGTGTTCGCCGGGCCGTCCCAAGGACACATGTGCCCCCTCGGAGGCCGCGAACGCAGTGAGCTTGGGGGCCGTTCGTTCTAGACTGGCACGACGCGTACCCGAAAAAGACTCTGCCTCACACCGATGAATCCCATCCAACACGCCGGCGTCCTGATCCTCGGCTCCGGCCCCGCCGGCTACACGGCGGCGCTCTATGCGGCGCGTGCCAACCTGAAGCCGGTGCTCGTCACCGGCATCGCCCAGGGCGGCCAGCTCATGACGACCACCGACGTCGACAACTGGCCGGCCGACGTCGAGGGCGTGATGGGGCCCGACCTGATGCAGCGCTTCCTCAAGCACGCCGAGCGCTTCGACACCAGGATCGTCTTCGACCACATCAACGAGGTCGACTTCTCGAAGCGCCCGTTCACGCTGCGCGGCGAAACCGACCAGTACACCTGCGACACGCTCATCATCGCCACCGGCGCCTCCGCCAAGTACCTCGGCCTGGCCTCGGAGCAGGCCTTCATGGGCCGCGGCGTGAGCGGCTGCGCCACCTGCGACGGCTTCTTCTATCGCGGCCAGGAAGTCTGCGTCGTCGGCGGCGGCAACACCGCCGTCGAAGAAGCCCTCTACCTCTCGAACATCGCCTCCAAGGTGCACCTCGTGCATCGGCGCGACAAGTTCCGGGCCGAGGCGATCCTGGTCGACAAGCTGATGGCCAAGGTAGAGAGCGGCAAGATGCAGCTGCACCTCTGGTCCACCCTCGACGAGGTGCTGGGCGACAGCTCCGGCGTGACCGGCGTGCGCATCAAGAGCACCAAAGACGGCGCCACGTCCGAGATCCCGCTCACCGGCTGCTTCATCGCCATCGGCCACCAGCCCAACACCGACATCTTCAAGGGCCAGCTCGAGATGCGCGACGGCTACATCCTGACCAAGACCGGCCTCGAGGGCTTCGCGACGATGACCAGCGTGCCCGGCGTGTTCGCCGCCGGCGACGTGCAGGATCACGTCTACCGGCAGGCGGTCACGAGCGCCGGCACCGGCTGCATGGCGGCCCTCGACGCCCAGCGCTTTCTCGAGCAGGCCTGACTGCCCTATAATCGCAGGCTTTGCTGCAAAAACGGGCGCTCCGGCGCTTTGGTCGCAGCCTCATTTTCAGTTCAGTCACGGAGAAGCGTCATGGCACGCGTCTGTCAAGTCACGGGCAAGCGCCCGATGGTCGGGAACAACGTTTCCCACGCCAACAACAAAACGAAGCGTCGCTTCCTGCCCAACCTGCACTACCGCCGGTTCTGGGTCGAGAACGAGAACCGCTGGGTGCGCCTGCGCATCAGCAACTCGGGCCTGCGCATGATCGACAAGGTCGGCATCGAGCAGGTCGTCGCCGATCTG
>JANXWR010000326.1 GCA_025351025.1 Burkholderiales bacterium
CCTTCCTGCAGCGCAGCGAAGGCAGCGCGATCCGCCGCATCGGCTTCGAGCGGTGGCAGCGCAACCTCGCGGTCGCTCTCGGCAATGCCTTGCGCTCGACCGGCAGCGAGGCGATCGCGGCGGCCCTGCGCGCGCGGCAGGCCGACGCGAGCCCGCTGGTGCGCGAGCACATCGAGTGGGCGCTGGCGCAGACGCCGGCCGCGGCGGGCATCGCCTGACCAGCGGATCGCGCCGTTCGGCTCAGGCCGTGCCCGTGAGCGCCCCCAGCACGGCGAGCCAGAGCGGCACGCTCAGCATGCCGAGCAAGGTCGAGACCGTGACCAGTCCGGCGACGTAGCCGCCATCGCCGCCCATGCGCGCCGCGAGCACGTAGGAAGCGGCGGAAGTCGGCAGCGCTCCGAACAGGACGACGATGCTGCGCTGCTCCGGCGCCAGATGCAGGGCCAGCGCCAGGCCGATCGCCACCATCGGCATCAGGACGTGGCGGATGCCGAGCAGCGCCGTCGCCAGTCGCGGTGCCGCCTTCAGCCCGCCGAAGGCGAGGCCGGCGCCGACTGCCATCAGGCCGAGCGGCAGGGCGGCGAGGCCGATGCGCTGCAAGACGGTGGCCAGCGTGTCTGGAAGGACCAGGCCGACTGCGTTGGCCGCGAGCCCCAGTACGGTGGCGATGATGAGCGGGTTGCGCGCGATCTCGCGCAAGTAGGAGTGGCCGCCGTGGCGGGCCAGCGGCCAGACCGCGGCGACGTTGCAGAGCGGCACGCTGAGGGCGATGAGCAAGGCCATCCACGCCAGTCCCTGCGCGCCGTAGAGCCGCTCGGCCACGGCCAGCGCGACGTAGGAGTTGAAGCGGTAGGCCGTCTGCGCACCCGAGGCGTGCAGGCGCTGGTCGACGCCCGGCCAGCGGCCGATGGCAAGCGCGACGGCGATGCCGATGAGGGTCGTGGCCACGCCTGCCGTCGCGAGGCTCGCCGCCTGGCCCGCCTGCAAGGGGCTCTTCACGATCGAGCTGAAGAGCAGCACCGGAAAGAGCAAAAAGTAGACGAGCCGTTCGGCCGCCTCCCAGACCGGCCGATCGAGCGCGGTGCGCCGGCAGATGACGAAGCCGAGCAGGATCAGGAGAAAGTCCGGAACGAGCAGCAGCGGGTTCGCCATGAGAACGAGTATGCCGGGCGTGCCGGGGGCTTTTGCCGAGGCCACGTGTCGATGCTTCCCCTAGACTCGCCTCTCACCGAATCCAGACGCCCCGGAGACGAATTTCATGCTGCATCGCCGATCCCTGCTTGCCGTCGCCGCAGCCCTTGCCACAGCACCCGCTGCGAGCTGGGCGCAATCGAACTATCCGACGAAGCCGGTGCGCCTGGTCGTTCCGTTTGCGCCGGGTGGAACGACCGACATCGTCGCCCGTGTCGTCTCGGAAAAGATCGGCGCCGCGCTCGGTCAGACCATGATCGTCGAGAACCGGGCCGGTGGCGGCGGCTCGGTCGGCGCGACCGACATCGCGCGCTCGGCGCCCGACGGCTATTCGCTCGGCATGGCGACGGTCTCGACGACGGCCGCCAACCCGGCCATCAACCCGAAGCTTTCGTACAACCCGATCACCGACTTCACGCCGATCATCAACGTCGCGGCGACGCCCAACGTGATCGCCGTGCATCCGAGCTTTCCGGCGCGCGACTACAAGAGCTTTCTCGCCGAGCTGAAGAAGAACCCGGGCAAGTACTCGTACGCCAGCTCGGGCACCGGCGGCATCGGCCACCTGCAGATGGAGCTGTTCAAGAACCTCTCGGGCACCTTCGTCACGCACATCCCGTACCGCGGCGCCGGCCCGGCGCTCAACGACGTGGTCGCCGGCCAGGTGCCGATGATCTTCGACAACCTGCCGTCGGCGCTGCCCTTCATCAAGGACAACCGGCTCATCGCCATCGTCGTCGCCGCGCCGCAGCGCCTGGCCGTGTTGCCGAACATTCCCACCTTCAAGGAAGTCGGGCTCGAGCCCGTCAACCGGCCGGCCTACTACGGCATCTACGGGCCCAAGGGCTTGCCGAGGGACATCGTCGACAAGGTCAACGCCGCGGTGAAGAAGACGCTCGAGGACCCGGCAGTGAAGAAGCGCATCGAGGACACGGGCTCCCTCATCATCGCCAACACCCCCGAGCAGTTCGCGGCGCAGATCGCCACCGAGTTCGAGGTCTACAAGAAGGTCGTGGTGGCGCAGAAGCTCACCCTCGAATTGGCGAGAGCACCTGTCACCCTGAGCGAAGCGAAGGGTCACGATGCATGCGGCAAGCGCGGCGACCATCGACCGCTTCATCGACGCCCTCTGGATCGAGGACGGCCTCGCCGCCAACACTCTCGCCGCGTATCGGCGCGACCTGACGCTGCTCGCCGATTGGCTGGGCCGCACGAGCGGCAAGGCGCTCGTCGAAGCGGGCGAAGCCGATCTGCGCGAATACGCGGTGATGCGCCACGCCGGCAGCGCCGCCGCGAGCACGAACCGGCGTCTCACCGTCGTCAAGCGTTTCTTTCGCTGGGCGCTGCGCGAGCGTCTGGCGAGCGCCGACCCGACCCTGCGCCTGATGGCCGCGCGCCAGCCGCTGCGCGTTCCCCAATCGCTTTCGGAAGCGCAGGTGGAAGCCCTGCTCGACGCACCCGATGTCGCGACGCCGCTCGGCCTGCGCGACCGCACCATGCTCGAGCTGATGTATGCGAGCGGCCTGCGGGTCAGCGAGCTGGTCGGGCTGAAGACGGTCGACGTCAGCTTCGTCGACGGCGCACTGCGCGTCACCG
>JANXWR010000335.1 GCA_025351025.1 Burkholderiales bacterium
TCCGACATCGCCTGGCAACGCTTCGGCTCGGGACCGACGGGCTGGGCGCGGGTGCAGGCGATCTGCGATTTCGTGCACCACCACATCGAGTTCGGCTATCACAACGCACGCCGTACCCGCACTGCCTGGGAGGCCTACAACGAAGGCGTCGGCGTCTGCCGCGACTACGCCCACCTGGCGATCGCCTTCTGCCGCTGCCTGAACATTCCGGCGCGCTACTGCACCGGCTACCTCGGCGACATCGGCATGCCGCCGCCCTACGGCACGATGGATTTCGCCGGCTGGTTCGAGGCCTGGCTGGGCGACCGCTGGTACACCTTCGACGCGCGCAACAACATGCCGCGCATCGGCCGCGTGCTGATGGCGCGCGGCCGGGATGCCTGCGACGTGGCGCTCTCGACGGCCTTCGGCCCGAACACGCTCGAGCACTTCGAGGTGCGCACCGACGAAGTCGTGGCCACCTGACGCTACGCTGCGTCAGGCAAAAAAAAGCCCCGGCCGAAGCCGGGGCGTGATGGGTTCGAAAGTCGCTCAGCGTGGGCCCGACGCGCCCGGCGCCGGTGCCGAAGCGCCCGGGCTCGGCGGCGCGGGCGGCGGCTCCGAGTGGTTCTCGCCGGAGCAGCCCTTGACGTTCATGAACTTGGCCGTCAGCGTCGTGTTCATGAGCGATCCGACCGCCTGCACGACCGCGCCCGCGGCGAGACAGGAGGCATTGCCTTCCATGTAGGTCGCCTTCGAGGCGTCGACCGTGTAGAGCCCGGGGACGACGACCGGGCCGTCGGCCCTCGTCACCGTCACCGTGAAGGTGCCGTCCGGGTTGAGCGTGGCAATGGCGCCGTTGACCGCAGTGAAGGTCTGGTTGGGGTTCTTCTGACGGTCGTCCTGCGACGGCGCGCCGCGCACGTCGATGGCGGTGGCGAGCACCTGTGCCGCACCGCCGGCGCCGCTCAGCGTGCCGCGGAAGCCGATGCCGACTCCGGCCACCAGGTCGGAAAGCTGGCCGTGCTCGAACTGCGCCGTCGACGCATCGACGACGACGCTGTTCGCGCCCGGCAGGAAGCTCGCTTCGTCGAGTGCGACCGTCACGAGGTTGCCGCTCACCGAGGTCACCTTGCCCTGGCCACTGACGCGCACCGGCCCGGCCACCGGCGTCTGCGGCTCGATGTGGATCACCGAGGCCTTCACCGTCACCGGGTCGGTGGTGGTGGCGCCTGGGGTCACCACGCCCTTGATCTCGACCCGCGCGCCGACGGCGATGCCGCTCAGCGTGACGGTCTGGCCGTTCGACTCGTCGAGGACGACGGTGTCGTCGGCCAGCGAGACGACGATGCCGCTGCCGAGCCGCGGGTCGTCGACGACCAGCGTCTGCGCCACGGTGTCGACGCTCTTCACCGTGCCGTTCACCTCGGCTTGCTGGCGCACGAACTTGCCGAAGGCGTCGCTGGGCTTGGGCGTCTCGATCGTCGGCGTGACCAGGCCGGTGGCCGGGTCGTAGGTGAAACGGGCGAGGTTGAAGTCGAGCACCAGCTGGCCGTTGGCCGCGGTGTCGAAGTTCAGGTTGCGCACGCGCACCACGTACTCGGTGCCGGTCGCGGTGAGCTTGGCGGTGATCGTCGTCGCGCCGTCGAGCGAGACGAGTTGCACGCTGTTGTCGAGCGTGACGCGGACCTCGCCATAGACGCCGGCGGGGATCGAGACCGTCGACAGGAACTGGCCGACCGAGGCCAGCGACGAGAGGTTGACGACCACCGGACTGGCGGTCGCGTCGAGCAGCGTCACCTCGGCGCCGCTGGCGTCGAGGGCGGTGATCTTGCGGATCGAGACCCAGACCTTGGAATAGTCGGTCGCGAGGTTGTCGGTAATGTAGGTTTGCAGCACCGACTGCGCCCCGGCCGTCGGGCCGGCGCCAACGCCCGAGGTGTCGGAACCGCCGCCGCAGCCGGCGAGGGCGGCCGCCGCGCAGGCGACCTGAAGGAGGACGAGGCGCGCCGAGGGGCGCGAGCGGGTTCTTTGGTGACGAATCATCGATTACTCCCGATGTCTTGTTTGCGGTCGGGACATCTCGACCGTCGGGACCAATCGTAAATGTGCAACTTGCACATTTGTGACCGCTCATGCGCACAGATCACGGACTGAGACTTCCGTCGCATTGCGGGTGAGGCATTCCGACGCACGGTCGCCGTGCGGAGATGGATGGCGCTCGTCGCGATGACCGGTCGAGGCCGGCCGGCGACGCCGCGACGCGACTCTGCGGCGAGGGTCGCAAGCCCGTTATCGGCGCCGTCTCCGAGGACTTGAATCCCGCCAGCGCTTCGTCTCACAACCGCCCCGCGATCCCTAGCCCGTTGCGGATCCAGCGGCGCGCGGCCGTCCCGGCACGCCGCGGGCGCAGTCGAGCGCCGGGTCCCAGCGCCCGAGGTCGGCGGCGGCGCGATAGGTCGACTCCAGGAATCGCAGCAGCGTCGCCTCCGGATCGGTTGCGCCGCGCACCGCCTCGTAGGGCAGCAGCCACTCGCCCATCGCCGCCGACCAGGCCGCTTGCGCCGGCCCGACCCTGGCATCGGCGAAACCGGCCGGCGCGGGATAGGCGTACGAATAGAACGCGGCCTGCGGATATTGATCGCTGCCCGGCCAGAAGCCGGCGCTGCTCACCTCGTGCGAATAGGCCTCGCGCGTCACCGCGTCGGGCAGGCCGGGAACGCCGCCCGGATGGAGCGGCGCCGCGCGGCCGGAAAGGCGCGTGACGGCGAGGTCGAAGGCGCCCCAGAACAGATGCATCGGGCTCGCCTTGCCGAGAAAAGCGGTGCGGAACAAGCGGAGCACGCGGTCGATGGTGACGAGCGCGCGCCAGTAGGCATGCGCGGCAGCGGCGTCGTAGCTGGCATGCGTCTCGTCGTCGGGAAAGCGGATCGGATCGGGCACCTCGTTGGGCAGGGTGTCGATCGCCACCTCCACACCGATCGCCGCGAGCTCGGCCATGAGCCGGCGGTAGAAGGCGGCTACCGGCATCGGCGCCAGCGCAAAGCCGCGTTCGCTCGATCGCGACGAGCGGACGACGAGTCGATGGTCGACGAGGTCGAAGCCGATCTCGACGATCTCGCCGCCGACATGGATCGGCGAGCTGCCGAGGCCGCGCGCGTCGACGTAGAGCGGCACCTGCCAGCCGTGGTTGAGCCAGGGCGTGAGCGCGAGCCGGACCTTGCCGACGATCTGCGACCAGAGCTGCAGTGTCGTCAGCGTGTCGCGCGAGGCGGCGTAGTCGAGGGCCGGCCAAGCCGCGTCGCGGTCGGGAGGGTGCTCATCGTTCGCGCTTCTGGCGCCTACTCGGCCCGGATACCCGCCTGCTTCACCACGGCGGCCCAGCGCGCCGCGTCGCGCCGCATCAGCGCGCCCATCTCTTCGGGCGAGCTCGGCGCGATCTCCATGCCCTGCGCGACGAGGGCGGTCTTCACTTCGGCGAGGGCGAGCACCTTGCGCATATCGGCGTTGATCCTGGCGACGATGTCGGCCGGCGTGCCGGCCGGCGCCAGCATGCCGTACCAGAGGTCGGCCTCGACGCCTTTGTAGCCCAGCTCGCCGAGCGTCGGCACGTCGGGTGCGAGCGAAGAACGCTTGTCGCCGGCGGCGGCCAGGGCGACGAGGCGGCCGCCCTTCATCTGCGCCATCGCCACGTGCACCGGCAGAAACATCAGCGGCACGTCGCCCGAGAGCACCGCACTGAAGGCGCCGGCCGTGCCCGAGAACGGGATGTGCGTGATCGAGACTTTGGCCTGCAGCTTGAACAGCTCCATCGCCATGTGGTGCGGCGTAGCGATGCCGGGCGAGGCGTAGTCGAGCGAGCCGGGTTTGGCGCGTGCCGCCTTCACCAGATCGTCGACCGAGCGGAGCTTCGATGCGGCGCTCGCCACGAGCAGGAAGGAGCCGGTCGCGCAAAGGCCGAGCGGCACCAGATCCTTGAGCGGGTCGTAGCTCATGTTGTTGTAGAGGGCGGGATTGATGATGAGCGTGTTCACGCCCATCAACAGCGTCAGGCCGTCGGGCGGCGACTTGGCGACCGCGCCGGCGCCGAGGTTTCCCGAAGCGCCCGGCCGGTTGTCGATGACGATCGCCGGCCCGTTCCACAACGCGCTGAGGTGCGGGCCCATGGTGCGGGCCAGGATGTCCATGCCGGTGCCCGGCGTGTAGGGCACGACGATGCGCACGAGCCTGGCCGGCCATGCCGGCTGCGCGAAGGCGCGGCCGGGGCCGAGGGCGGCCAGCACTGCGGACGAGAGCGTGGCGAGGAGGCCGCGGCGGCGTGTCGAATCGATCGTCGGCAAGGGGTTGCTCCGTGTTCGCGCGTCGGTCACCAGACGGTCTCGCCGAGCTCGGCCGCAATGGTCGGGTCGTCGGCATCGGTCACCATGTCGATCGTGATCTTGCCACCGACGACGCGCGCGTCGATGCCTTCGATCTTGCGCGTCGGCTCGATCCTGCGCACTTCCTGCAGCGTGCCGTCGCCGCGGGCGATGCCGATCGCCGCTCCGGCGCAGGCGCCGTCGTCGTAGCTGTTGCCGGTCTCTTCGGCGACGGCGCTGAACAGCCACGAACCGTCGGGCAGGGCGCAGCCGTCGGTGAAGGTGAGCGGCACGCCGTCGACTTTGCCGAGGTCGCATTCGACGATCGCGCTCGGCTGCAAGGACGCCGGCGCGCCGCTCAGCCACGTCATGACGCGATCGAGCGGGAACCGGATGACCGCGCTCGGGCCGCGCATACTGCCGCGCTGCAGCAGCAGCAAGGCATCGCCGACGATGAACGCGCCTTCGATGTTCAGCGCGTCGAAGCGCGAGCCCGCATCGGCAAACAAGGGTGTGAGATCGACGACCCGTGCCGGACTGTGCACCTCGCCGTGGGCATCGAGATGCAGCAAGGCGCCGCTGTAGCGGTTGGGACGCGAGCCCGATCCGAGCGCGAGCAGCGCACCGCTTGGCCAGGCCGCGGTCGCCGGCAGCCGCAGCAGCGACTCGAGGTCGTCCTTTTCCGCCTTTCGCTGCTTTTTCGATTCCGGCAGGTCGCCGTCGAAGAGCCGGATCAGCCGGCCCGTGCCGTTGGCATCGGTGTTGAATACGCCGAGGTGGTTCTCGTCGTCGGCAACGACGTAGAGACGATTGCCGACGCGCACCAGCCCGCTCGCGGCACTGAGAAACGAGAGCCCGCGCGGATGCTCCGCCGGGTCGATGGCCAGCGTTCCGGTCTGTCGATAGATCAACGGCATGAGGCGGTGCGGCGTGCAGAAGCGGCGCGCCTCAGCGCCGCAATCCCGCCACCTGCTTGTAGTCGTTGGCGATCTTCGCCAGCTCTTCGCGCGAGACGACGTCCTCGATCCGCGCGAAGGGCTGGTCGCCGGAGCGCTCGTGCACCTCGCGCAGGATCGCGTCGGGCGGGTTGCTGCGGTTCATGAGCACGATCTTCGCAGTGGCGGCGTTGCGCACCTGATCGTATTTGCTGAGCGCTTCGGGACCGAGGCCGCGCGTCGCCAGCAGATCAGCGAGGCAGCGTGCATCGAGGATCGCCTGGCCGGCGCCGTTCGAGCCGCGCGGCACCATCGGGTGCGCCGCGTCGCCGAGCATCGTGACGCGGCCGAAGCTCCAGCGCGGCAGCGGATCCTGGTCGACCATCGGGTAAGCGAGCACGGTCTCGGTGCCTTCGATCAATGCCGCGACGTCGAGCCAGTCGAAGTGCCAGTGCGCGAAGGCCGGGAAGAAATCGTCGAGCTTGCCGCGCGCATTCCAGTCGCGTTGCACCGGCGCGGCGGCCTCGAGCTCGGCGACCCAGTTGACGAGCTGGCGGCCTTCGCCGTCGACGTCGTTCCTGATCGGATAGATCACCATCTTGCCGACCGAGAGCCAGCCGGCGCGGACCATGGTCGCGCCGCCCAGGAAGGGCGCGTGCGCGGTGACGCCGCGCCACATGTTGACGCCCGACCAGCGCGGCGGACCTTCGTCGGGATGGAAATGCTTCCGCAGCGCCGAGTGGATGCCGTCGCAGGCGACGACGATCCGGCCGTGCGCATCCGGCAGGGCCTCGCCGGCCGGGCCGCGAAAGCGCACGCACACCGCGTCGTCGCCAGCGCTTTCCGCGCCGACGCACATGTGCCCAGTGACGACGCGGTCGGCACCGAGGCGCGACTTCACGGCCGCGAGCAGCACCTCCTGCAGGTCGCCGCGGTGGATCGAAAGCTGCGGCACCTCGTAGCCGGCCCAGCGGCCCGCCGGCTCGGCATAGACGAGCTGGCCGAAGCGGTTGTAGAACGCGGCTTCGCGCGTCAGCACGGCGACGCGTTCCAGCGCTTCGAGCAGGCCGAGCGACTGCAGCTCGGTGGTGGCGTGCGGCAGCACGTTGATGCCGACGCCGAGCGGCCGGATCTGGGCGCTCGCCTCGTAGACGCGGCAGGCGATGCCGGCGCGGTGCAGGCAGAGCGCCAGCGTCAGGCCGCCGATGCCGGCGCCGACGACGATGACCTCGTCGCGATGCATCGCGAGGGGTTGGCTATTTGGTCCGGAACAGCTCGCCGCAGCGCGACGTGCTGACGCGGCCCTGGTTGTCGTAGATGACTTCGGCCGAGGTGATCTTGCCGTTCTTCGCGACGACGACGCGCAAGGTGCAGGTTCGATCGTCGAGGCTGACATAGCCGGCGGCCGTGCGCGAGGCGGTGGCCGAGGTCCAGCTGAATTCGGTCGTGCCGTCGAGCAGCTCGGTGCGCTGCCGCCAGATGCCGTACTGGTCGAAGAAGTCGCCGGCCGCCATGCCGATGACGCGATTGTTGACGACCGCCTGCACCTCTTCGTCTTTCTTGAAGAGGGTGCCGCAGGCGGCGAGGGCGACGAGCAGGGGCAATGCGGCAGCGGCGCGGACGGGAACAGGGATGCGCTCGGGGATCAAGGTCGCTCTCCAGGATGACGGACGGCGCAATCGTCGCATGTCTGCGCGCAGGCCGAGCAATCGAACGGGCGGGTGACGAGCATGCCGATCCCCCGATCAACGCGACCGCAAGATCTCGAGGTAGACCTTCTCGGTGTCGGCCGAAGGCGTGACGCCGAGCTGGTCGGAGACGAGGCGGCGGCAATCCTCGTAGACGCGCAGCGCTTCGGCGCGGTTGCCGGCGGCGGCATGCGCGCGCATCAGCCACCGGTAGGCCGTTTCGCGATAGGGCTGCGCGGCGACGGCCTGGCTCGCAACGTCGACGGCGGTCGCGGCTTCGTCGTTGCGGATGTAGCTCTCGGCCAGACATTCGCAGGCGCGCACGTGCAGCGTCGAAAGCTGCTCGCGCTTCTGCGTCGCCCACTCGCCGGTCTCGGCCGAGAGAAAGGGCCGGCGCAACACGTGATAAGCGACCTGCGCTGCCGCCCAGGCCTCGCGATGCTGGCCGCGCTTCTGCATCGCCTCGGCGGCGTGCAGCGAGTCGAAGCCGGCATCGACGTCGATCCAGGTGCCGGCCGGCAGGTTGAGCTGGTAGCAGCCCAGCACCGAAGGCAGAACCTGCGTCTTGTCGAAGCCGGCCCGGCCGAGCAGGACGCGCAGCTTGCTGACGATCGCGTTGAGGGCAGAGTCCCAGGCCTTGGGCAGCTCGTCGCCCCAGAGCAAGCGCGCCAGCTCGTCGCAGCTCACGCCGTGGCCGCGCGGCATGAGGAGCCGCGCGAAGACGAGCGCCGACTGGCGCCCGGCGAATTCGTCCTGGTCGAGCAGGCCGGCCTCGCATTCGATGGCGATGCGCCCCGTCAGATAGATTCGCGGCTCCATCGTGGCCCCGTTCTACCGCAATTCGCCAAGGTGGAACCAAGCTCGCGCCAAGGTGGCGCGCCGATCATCGCTTTCGAGAACATGAGGAGATCGACATGGTTATGAAGACAGTGCGTTGCGATTGCGGATTTGTGGTCCGCTCCGACGACGACGACAGGCTCGTCGCCGACCTTCAGCAGCACGCCCACGACGACCACCACATGAACCTCTCCCGCGAGCAGGTGCTGGCCATGGCCCAGCTCGAACCGGGGCCACCGGCCCCTCACGGCAAGGGCTGAGGGCCACGCGCCCGGCCTGTGCCGCACCGTCAAGGAGATTGCGATGATCGTCCAGGAAGCGCCCGTTTTCGATGCCACCAGATACAAGGCGACGACCCTGCAGCAATGGGACGTCGCGGCCGCGGCCTGGGACCACTGGAGCCCCTTGCTGCGCGAGTGGCTGGGCGAGGCGACCGAGCTCATGCTCGACATGGCCGGCGTGCAGGCGGGCTCGCGGGTTCTCGACGTCGCCGCGGGTGCCGGCGACCAGTCGCTGCAGGCGGCGGCGCGCGTCGGCGCGGAAGGCGAGGTGCTGGCCACCGACATCTCGCCGCGCATCCTCGAGCATGCCGCCGCGCAGGCGCGCAACGCCGGCTTCTCGAACGTTCGCACCGAGGTGCATGACGGCGAGCATCTCGACGTCGCCGAGGCGAGCTTCGACGCCGTGATCTCGCGCCTGGGTCTGATCTATTTTCCCGATCAGCAACACGCGCTGCGCGGCATGAAGCGGGCGCTGAAGCCGGGTGGACGCGTCGCCGCCATCGTCTACTCGACGCCCGACCGCAACGGCTTTTTCTCGGTGCCGGTCTCGATCATCCGCGCCCGTGCGGCGCTGCCGGCACCCCTTCCGGGCCAGCCAGGTCCGTTCAGCCTGGGCGCCGCCGGCGTGCTCGAAGCGTCGTTCAGGAAGGCCGGCTTCTTCGACGTCAGTAGTCGCACCGTCGCGGCGCCGGTGCGCCTCGGCAGCGCGGCCGAATGTGTGCGCTTCGAGCAGGAATCGTTCGGCGCCTTGCACCAGATGCTGTCGTCGCTCGACGCGGCCGGCAAGGCAGCGGCCTGGCAGGAGATCGCCGAACGGCTGGCGCAGTTCGAGCATGGCGGGCGGTTCGAAGGGCCTTGCGAGCTGGTCATCGGCGTCGGCACCTGCCCGTAGCGCCGGTCACGCCTCGGCGCGACAACCACGGGCCGCGGGGCGATCGGCCTGTGGCATCCTCCGCGGCGCCATGGCCGCCGCCACGCCCAAAGCCCCCACGCCGCTCTCGCGCTATCACGAGAAGCGCGACTTCAAGCGCACGCCCGAGCCCGCCGCGGCCGACGACGCGACGCCGGCGGCGCGGCCGTCCGGGGCACTGTCGTTCGTCGTACAGAAGCATTGGGCGAGCCGCCTGCACTACGACTTTCGCCTCGAGCTCGACGGCGTGCTACTGAGTTGGGGGGTGCCCAAGGGCCCGTCGTACGACCCGACGAAGATGCAGATGGCGATCCACGTCGAGGACCATCCGCTCTCGTACGCGGCCTTCGAGGGAACGATCCCGCCGAAGCAATACGGCGCCGGCAAGGTCATCGTCTGGGACCACGGCACCTGGGAGCCAGTCGGCGATCCGCGCGAGGGCATGCAGAAGGGCAAGGTGTTGTTCAAGCTGCATGGCGAAAAGCTGGCCGGCCTCTGGGAGCTGGTGCGCATCGCCAAGCCCGGCGACAAGCAGGACCCGTGGATGCTCTTCAAGAAGCGCGACGAATGGGCGCGGTCGCTCGCTGACTACGACGTCATCGCGGCGCTGCCCGACAGCGTCGTCGCGAATCCGCTCGGCCTCGTCGAGGAGAGAGAGCCGCGGCAGGCGGCTCGCGCTGCGGTCGTCGTGCCCGTCGCGCCGCCGAAGGCCGACCTTTCGAAGGGCGTCAAGGCGCCGCTGCCGGCCAAGCTCGAGCCGCAACTGGCGACGCTGGCCGCGTCGCCGCCAGCCGGCGACTGGATCGTCGAGACCAAGTTCGACGGCTACCGGTTGATGGCGCGCATCGACAAGGGCGAGGCCAGGCTTGTCACGCGCAACGGCCACGACTGGACCGTGAAGATGCCCACGCTGGCCGCGGCGATCGAGTCGCTCGGCATCGGCTCGGGCTGGCTGGACGGCGAGATCGTCGTCATGAACGCGTCGGGCGTGCCGGACTTCAACGCCCTGCAGAACGCCATCGACGCGACCCGCGACGGCGACATCGTCTACTTCTTGTTCGACCTGCCGTTTCACGACGGCAAGGACCTGCGCAAGGTGCCCCTGGCGTCGCGGCGCGCCTTGCTGCGCGAGGTGCTGGAAGCGAACGCTTTGGACCGTGTCCGCCTCAGCCAGAGCTTCGACGCGGCGCCGGCGCGCATGCTCGAAGCGGCGCGGCAGATGGGTCTCGAAGGCCTTATCCTGAAGCGCCCCGACGCGCCCTACGTTTCGGCGCGCACCGAGACCTGGCTGAAGCTGAAATGTCATGCGCGGCAGGAGCTCGTCATCTGCGGCTTCACCGATCGCGCCGGCTCGCAGTCGGACGTCGGCAGCCTGCTCCTCGGCTATCACGAGAAGGGCGAGCTGAGGTACGCCGGCAACGTCGGCAGCGGCTGGAACTCGAAGACCGGCCGCGATCTGCACTCGCGCCTGGTCGCGCTCGAGGTGATGGCGCCGCTCTTCGATGCCGCGGCGCTGAAGCCGGGGCGTTGGTCGCGTCGCACCGCGGGCGCCGAACGCTGGGTGCGTCCCGAGCTGGTCGCCGAGATCTCGTTCGCCGAATGGACGCCCGACGACCATGTGCGTCACGCGGTGTTCAAGGGCCTGCGCCTGGACACGGCGGCGAAAACGGTGACGCGCGAGGTGGCGCGTGTGCAGGCGAGCACCGCCGCTGCGCCCGTTGCAAAGACGACGAGCAGCATCAAGGTGACCAACGCGGAGCGCGTCGTCGACCCGTCGACCGGCCTTACCAAGCTGGCGCTGGTCCGCTACTACGAGAGCGTCGCCGAGCGCATCCTGCCGCACCTGTTGGATCGGCCGGTCTCCTTGGTGCGTGCGCCGGACGGCATCGACGGCGAGCTCTTCTTCCAGAAGCACCCGGAAACGCGCATGCCCGGCCTGCGCGAGTTCGACCGGTCGATCTGGCCCGGCCACTCGGCGCTGCTCGGCATCGACAGCGCCGACGCGCTCGTCTCGGCGGCGCAGATGAACACGGTCGAGCTGCACACCTGGAACTCGACCGCGCGCCGCATCGACCAGCCCGACCGCGTCGTCTTCGACCTCGACCCCGGTGAAGGCGTGTCGTGGGCGCACGTGCAGGAGGCGGCGCTGCTGGTGCGAACCCTGCTGCAGGAGCTGGCGCTCGAAAGCTGGCTGAAGACGAGCGGCGGCAAGGGACTGCATGTCGTCGTGCCGCTGGCGCCCCGGCTCGACTACGAGACCGTGAAAGGCTGCTCGCAGGCGATCGTCCAGCACCTCGCGCAGACGATCCCGCAGCGCTTCGTCGCCAAGAGCGGCGGCACGAACCGGGTCGGCCGCATCTTCGTCGACTACCTGAGAAACGGCCACGGCCAGACGACCGCGACGGCGTTTTCGGCGCGTGCCCGGCCGGGCCTCGGCGTCTCAATGCCCGTGGCCTGGGAGCAGCTCATGGGCCTGAAGAGCGCGGCGCAATGGACCATCGCCACGGCGCGCGAATACCTCAGCTTCGAGCAAAGCGATCCGTGGGCCGGCTACTGGACGTCGAAGCAGACGCTCGCCGCGGCCATGAAGACGATGGGCTGGAGCCCTTCCGCGCGCAAGGCGTGAAGTTGCGTCGCCAAGCGAGGCGCTTTCGCAACGGTTCGGATGACAAGGCACGGCTCTTGCCCGTATGCTGCGCGTCCGTCAAGCAGGGACCCGCGGGCCGCAAGGCGACATAGGAGGCCTTCATGGCTGCGCGTTCGATTGCTTCGCTCTCCCTCTCCTTCGGCCTCGTGTCGATCCCGGTCAAGCTCTACTCGGCGACCGAAAGCTCGGCGGCAGTCCGCTTCAACATGCTGGCCAAGGACGGCTCGCGTCTCAAGCAGCAGTACGTCTCCGAGAAGGACCAGTCGGTCGTCGAGCGCGCCGAGATGGTCAAGGGCTACGAGTTCGAGAAGGACCGCTTCGTCATCTTCTCGCCCGAAGAGCTGAAGGCGGTGCAGGAGAGCCCGAGCCAAAGCGTCGACATCGTCGCCTTCATTCCCGACAAGGCGATCGACCCGATCTTCTACGACAAGGCCTATTTCCTGGCTCCCGACAAGCGTGGCGCCAAGCCCTACAACCTGCTCATGGAAGCGATGCGACAGAGCCATCGCGTCGCGCTCGCCAAGTGGGCTTGGAAGGGCAAGCAGTACGTGGTGCAGGTGCGCCCGGCCGAAGAGGGCATCGTGCTGCAGCAGCTGCTCTACGCCGACGAAGTGCGCTCGATGAAGGAGCTCGACATCGAGAAGGTCACGGTCTCCCCGGCCGAGCTCAAGCTGGCGATGCAGCTCATCGACCAGATCTCGGAGGACACCTACGACCCGACGATGTTCGAGGACGAGGAGAAGAAGCGCATCCTCGCCGCCATCGACGAGAAGATCGCCGGCAAGCAGGTCGTCGCCAACGAGCCGGTCGAGCCGGCCGGCGGCGCGCAGGTGATCGACCTCATGGAGGCGCTGCGCGCCAGCCTGGGCGCGAAGGGCGGCGCCAGGGCGAAGGGGGCGCCGGCCAAAGTCGCGCCGGTGGCCGAGCCGGCCCCGGCGGTCGAGGCGGTCAAGGAACGCAAGGGCGTGAAGCGCGCGCAAAAAGCCGAAGAACCCGCCGCTCCCGCCCGCGCCCGGGCGAAGAAGTGACGAAGAGCGCGCCGGCGCCAAGCACCTACACGATCCGCAGCATCCAGGAGATGCTGAGCCTTTCGCGCGGGGTCATCGCCGGCCTCGTCGCCGCCGGCTTCGTCAAGCCGGGCCGCGGCCCGCGCAACGAATACCGCTTCACCTTCCAGGACGTGGTGCTGCTGCGCACCGCCGTCGAGCTGCAGGGCGCGCGCATCGCGCCGCGCAAGATCCTGCGCGCGCTGCGCCAGCTCAAGGCGACGCTGCCCGGCGAGCTGCCGCTGACGGGGCTGCGCATCACCGCCGTCGGCAACGACGTGACGGTGCGCGATGGCCGCTCGCAATGGCAGGCCGAGTCGGGCCAGCTGGTGATGGACTTCGAGCTGGCGCCGGCGCAGGGCACGGTGATGCTGCTGCAGCGCAAGCCCGCGTCGGCACGCATCGCCGACGACTCGGACGCGGTGTTCAGCCAGGGCGAGGCGCTCGAGCAGAGCGACCGCGCCGCCGCCGAAGCTGCCTATCGCAAGGTGCTCGCGCTCGACCCGAACCATACCGGCGCCTACCTCAACCTCGGCGCGCTGCTCTGCGAATCGCGGCGCTGTAGCGAGGCGGTGGCGCTCTACGACGAAGCCCTGCGCCGCCACCCGGACGAGGCGCTGCTGCACTTCAATCGCGCCGTCGCGCTCGAGGACAAGGGCCGGCCCGCCGACGCGCTTGCCGGCTATGACACGAGCCTGCGCCTCGACCCGGCACTGGCCGACGCCCACTACAACGCGGCGCGCCTGCACGAGCAGCTCGGCGATGCGAAGAAGGCGCTGCGACACCTCAGCGCCTATCGCCGGCTGGAGCGCCATCGCTAGTTCGCTGATCCGATGAAGCGCCGTCTTGCCGTCGTCGTGATGGGCGTGTCGGGCTCCGGCAAGTCCACCGTCGCCGCCGGCATCGTCGAAGCGCTCGGCCTGCACTTCATCGATGGCGACGGCCTGCACCCTGCCGAGAACGTCGCCCGCATGAGCGCCGGCACGCCATTGCGCGACGAGGACCGCTGGCCCTGGCTGGACCGCATCGGCGCCTGCCTGGCCGACGCCACGCAATGGCCCGACGGCGTGGCGATCGCCTGCTCGGCGCTGAAGCGCGCCTACCGCGATCGCATCCGCGCCGCCGCGCCGGGCGTGCGCTTCGTGTTCCTCGACGGCCCGGCCGAGCTGATCGGCGCGCGCATGGCCGGGCGGATCGGCCACTACATGCCGGCGACCCTGCTCGGGAGCCAGCTGCAAACGCTGGAACCGCCCGGCGCCGACGAGCCCGACGCGCTGCGCGTGAGCATCGAGCTGCCGGTCGACGAGGTGATCGCCGCCGCCTTGCGCTCGCTCGAGAGCGAAAGCCCGCCGGCCTGATCCGCGCCGCGCGTCGGCTGCGCGTTTCGCGGGCGCGGCCTAGACTCGATCTCCATGAGCAAGCTTTTCGAGCCCTTCGAGATCGGCGCACTGCGCCTCGCCAACCGCATCGTCATCGCGCCGATGTGCCAGTACTCGGCGAGCGAAGGCTCGGCGGTCGATTGGCACCTGATCCATCTCGGTCACCTCGCGCTCTCGGGCGCCGGCATGCTGATCGTCGAGGCGACCGCGGTGTCGCCCGAGGGCCGCATCACGCCGGGTGACCTGGGCCTGTATTCGGATGCCAACGAGCAGGCGCTGGCGCGCGTGCTCGGCGCGGTGCGTGAGGTCTCGCCGATCAAGTTCGGCATGCAGCTCGCGCACGCTGGCCGCAAGGCCTCGAGCCGCGCGCCGTGGGAGGGCGGCAGGCAGATCCGCCGCGGCGAGCCGTTGAGCTGGCAGGCGGTCGCGCCCTCGGCGGTGCCGCACGGCGAAGGCGAAGACGCGCCGCGCGCCCTCGATGCCGAAGGGATGCAGAAGGTGCGCGACGACTTCGCACGCACGGCCAGGCGCGCCGCCCGGCTCGGCCTCGACGGCCTCGAGATCCACACCGCGCACGGCTATCTGCTGCATCAGTTCCTCTCGCCGATCGCCAACAAGCGCAGCGACGCCTACGGCGGCAGCCTGGAGAACCGGGTGCGCTTTCCGCTCGAAATCTTCGAGGTCGTGCGCGCTGCCTTCCCGGCCGACAAACCCGTCTGGGCGCGCATCTCGGCGACCGACTGGGTGCCCGGCGGCTGGGACATCGAAGGCACGGTCGCGCTCTCGCAGGCGCTCAAGGCGCGCGGCTGCGCGGCGATCCACGTCTCGAGCGGCGGCGTCTCGTCGCAGCAGTCGATTCCGGTCGGTCCCGGCTACCAGGTGCCGTTCGCGCAACGCGTCAAGACCGAGGTCGGCCTGCCGACGATCGCCGTCGGCCTGATCACCGAGCCCGAGCAGGCCGAGACCATCGTCGCCAGCGGCGAGGCCGACGCCGTCTCGCTGGCCCGTGCCATGCTCTACGACCCGCGCTGGCCGTGGCACGCCGCGGCGAAGCTGGGCGCCCAGGTGCAGGCGCCGCACCAGTACTGGCGCTCGCAGCCGCGCCAGTACAAGGACCTGTTCGAGAACGCGAACTTCGGCGCGCGCTGATCAGCGCGGCTCGGCGTCGTCGTGGCCGGCGATCGGCAGGCGGGCCGTGAACCGCGTGCCGCCATCCCGGCTCGAGCTGACGCCCAGTGTGCCGCCGTGCGCCTTGACGATCTGGTCGCAGATGTGCAGGCCGAGGCCCAGACCCTCGCGCCGCGTCGAGAGCGAATGTCGCCAGAAGGGCGAGAAGATCTTGTCCTGGCTGGCCGGCGGAATCGGCTCGCCGGCGTTGCGCACCTCGATCACCAGCGTGTCGCCGGAGATGCCGGCGTCGAGCTCGACCGGCGCGTCCTGCGCGCCGTGCTCGAGCGCGTTGGCGAGCAGGTTGGAGGCGAGTTGCTGCAGCCTCGAGCGGTCGCCGCGCACCGGCTGCGCAATCGCGATCGAGCTCTCGATCGCCCGCGTCGGGTGCACGTCGCGCAGCTCGGCGACCACCGCGACCAGCGCCGGCTCGAGATCGGTGACGAGCTCGCTGCGCAGCGTCATGCCCGAGCCGAGGCGACCGCGCTCGAAGTCGAGCACGTCGTCGATGAGCGTCGACATGCGCCTGACGTTGTTGCCGATGCGAGCGGCCAGTCCGCCCACGGCTTCGGGGTCGCCGGCCCGCCGCGCCAGCAGCTGGCTGCAGGCCGAGATCGCCGCCAGCGGATTGCGCAGGTCGTGGCCGAGCACGGCGATGAACTGCTCGCGCAACTCGCCGGTCTGCTGCTCGTCGAGCAGGGCGCGCTGCGCCTGGTCGTGCTTGCGCCCGTTCTCGAGCTGCAGGGCGATCAGCTCGGCAAACAGCGTGAAGGTGGAAACGACGTGCGGCGGCAGCCGCGCCGGCCGGGGATCGATGGCGCACAGCGTGCCGAAGAAGGCGCCGTCGGCGAGGACGATGGGCACCGAGACGTAGCTCTCGATGCCGTAGTGCCTGGGCGCGTGGTGGTCGCACCAGACCTCGTCCTCGCTGGCGTGCTCGATGACGATGGTCTGGCGCGCCTCGCGCACCTCCTTGCAGAGCGTCGTGTCGACGTCGAGCTGGCCGCCGGGCAGGAGACCGAAGGCGATCTCGTCGCGCACCGCGCAGGCCGTCCACGACTGGCCGGTGACGCGCGCCACCGCGGCGAAACCCATCTCCGTCGTTTCGCAGAGCACGCGCAGCAGCGTCGGCACGGCGTCGATGCGGCCGATGGCCGCCACGTCGCGTTCGATATCGGCGGCGGCGTCGCTGACGCTGGGTTCGGTCACGGTGGAAAACGGTCGAAAGTCGGAGAAGAAAGCGAATCTTAGTTCGCCGCCGTATGCTCTCGCTCCCTTTCCCGACCGCGCCCCATCCCATGAAGTACAAGCCCCTCGGCCGTACCGGCCTGTTCGTCTCCGAGCTCTGCCTCGGCACCATGACCTTCGGCGGCGGCAGCGAGGGCATGTGGTCGAAGATCGGCCAGCTCCAGCAGGAGGAGTCGGAGCGCATCATCGGCAGCTCGCTCGACGCTGGCATCAACTTCATCGACACCGCCGACGTTTATGCCGGCGGCCGCTCCGAGGAGATCACCGGCCAGGCGCTGAAGAACCTTAAGGTGCCGCGCGAGAACGTCGTCGTCGCGACCAAGGTGTTCGGGGAGACCGGGCCCGGCACGAACATGCGCGGCGCGACGCGCAGCCACATCGTCGCTGGCCTGCAGGCGAGCCTGAAGCGCATGCAGCTCGATCATGTGGACCTCTACCAGATTCACGGCTTCGACCCGGCGACGCCGATCGAGGAAACGGTGCGCGCCCTCGACACGATGGTGCAGCACGGCCACGTGCGCTACGTCGGCGTCTCGAACTGGGCGGCCTGGCAGGTCGTCAAGGCGCTCGGCATTTCCGAGCGGCTCGGCCTGGCGCGCTTCGAGAGCCTGCAGGCCTACTACACCATCGCCGGCCGCGATCTCGAGCGCGAGCTGATCCCGATGCTGCAGAGCGAAGGTCTCGGCCTGATGGTCTGGAGCCCGCTCGCCGGTGGCCTCTTGAGCGGCAAGTACGGGCGCGACCAGGCCGCCGACGCCGGCGACAGGCGCAGCTCGTTCGACTTTCCGCCGGTCGACAAGGCGCGCGCTTTCGACGCCGTCGACGTCATGCGCGAGATCGCCGGCCAGCGCGGCGTGTCGGTGGCGCAGGTCGCGCTCGCCTGGCTGCTGCACCAACCGCAGGTGACGAGCGTGATCATTGGCGCCAAGAAGGCCGAGCAGCTCGCCGACAACATCGGCGCCACCGCCGTTTCGCTCGGCGCCGACGAGCTGAAGCGGCTCGACGCGGTGAGCCGGCTGCCGTCGGAATACCCGGGCTGGATGTTCACGCGCCAGGGCGAGGTTCGGCGCAGGCAGCTCGCCGAGGCGGGACGCGCCGCGGCCGCGTAGCGCCAGGCCGCGACGGAGGCGGCGCGGATACTTGCGCCCCGATCGTGGAACAGGCACGTCGCGGGGCGACGACCGGCCACCCGATGCGCCCGCCGGGCGACAGCCGGCCGCCGCCGGTGATGCGCCCGGCGCCGCCACCGCGTCCGTCCGAGGGACGCCCGCCTGAAGGACGGCCGCCTGGCGGCCGCGATCGAAACGACCGCCGTGGCGACGACCGTCGTGGCGAGGGACCGCGACCGCCGGAACGCTGCTCCGGGCGCCGGGGTCGCGCCGGCGCGACAAAATGGGGTGATGCCCGATACGCAGATCACCACCCCGTCGCCATCGTTCGGCCGCGCCATGCTGGCCGAGTTTCCGCTCGAGCCGGGCGGCGCCTACTTGAACCATGGCACGGTCGGTGTGACGCCGCTCGCCGTGATGCGCGCCCGCGCCGACCTGCTCGACGAGATCGAGCGCCATCCTTCGCGCTTCATGATCCGCGAGCTGATGAGCCTCGGCATGTCGGCGCCGCCGAAGGCGCCGCGCCTGCGCGCCGCGGCCGACCGCGTCGCCGCGTTCCTGGGCGCGAGCGGCAACGGCCTGGTGTTCGTCGACAACGCGAGCAGCGGCGTCAATGCCGTGCTGCGCTCGATCGACTTCGAGCCGGGCGACGAGATCCTGATCCCGGACCAGGCCTACGGCGGCGTGGCGCGCGCCGCAGCCTTCATCGCCCGCCAGCGCGGCGCGACGATCAAGTTCGTCGAGCTGTCGTTTCCGGCGACCGACGCATCGGCCTTCGTCGATGCCATCGAGCGCGGGATCACGCCGCGCACCCGCCTCGCCTTGCTCGACCATGTGAGCTCGGAGACGGCGCTCGTCATGCCGCTGGCCGGGATGGCCGCGGCCTGCCGCGCGCGCGGCGTGCCGGTGCTGGTCGACGGCGCGCACGCGCCCGGTGCGATCGACGTCGACATCGAGGGCCTGGGCGTCGACTGGTACGCGGCCAATCTGCACAAATGGTGCTTCGCGCCGCGCAGCTGCGGCGTGCTGTGGGCGGCGCCCGAGCGCCGCGCTGGTCTGCATCCGGGCGTCATCTCGTGGGGCATCAGCAACGACGACTGGCTGCAGGAATTCGACTGGACCGGCACGCGTGATCCTTCGCCCTGGCTGGCGGCGCCGGCCGGCCTCGACTTCATGCACGACGTGCTCGGCGTCGCCGCGATGCGCGAGCACAACCATCGTCTGGCCTGGGAGGGCGCGCAGCGCCTGGGCGAGCGTTGGGGCTGGCGCTGGGCGACGCCGGAGGCGATGGTCGGCTGCATGGTCAGCGTGCCGCTGCCCGAGCGCCTCGGCCCGGCCGACGTCGCGACGGCGCAGCGGCTGCGCGACGCGCTGCTGTTCGAGCATGGCATCGAGGTGCCGGTGGTCGTGCGCAACGGCGCGCTCTGGGCCCGGCTTTCGATGCAGGTCTACAACGACGAGAGCGACATCGAGCGGCTCGAGAAGGCGGTCGAGAGCCTGAGCTGACAGCGCGCGACAGCACGCGCGCCCGATCTCGACGACAAACCCCTCTCCCTTTACGGGCGCTTGGGCGAGCTTGCCTCCGATGCTATGGTTTTGGATTCCCCGGCCGGCAGTCGAGGAGGCACCGCATGGGACTTCTGAATTCACTCAAGCTCAAGCTGCTGGTCTCTGCCACGGTCTCCGCTGCACCTCCCACGGTGCAGTCGATGGCCGAGGCCGAGCGCGTCGTTGCGCTCAACGCGCTGCTCGCCGCCGTCAAGAAGCAGCGGCCGGCCGCCGACGCCGCGCTCAAGCACGCCAAGGCGTTGGAGAGCCGCGAGGCGGCGCGCAAGGACATCGAGGTCACGCTCGGCCAGGTGACCGCGCTCGTGCTCGGCGGCATCAACGACGACGGCCTGCGCAGCGAGGTCGACGCGGGCCTCACGAAGGCGCAAGCCGACTTCGCCAAGCGAGCAGCTCGGCGGCGGCATGCTCGTCGACATCGAACGGCTTCTCGTCGAGCGAGGTGCCGGCCGCCGGCTAAGGCATCATCGCCCGGGACCCCACCCGACCCTGGAGCAAGCATGATCGTCGAGCGCATCTGGACCGGCAACGCCTACCGCAACTACAACTACCTGATCGCCTGCCCGGAGAGCGGCGAGGCCCTGGCGATCGATCCGCTCGACCACGAGAAGTGCCTGAACGCGGCCCGGGTCAAGGGCTGGCAGATCACGCAGATCCTCAACACCCACGAGCATCACGACCACACCGGCGGCAATGCGGTCGTCGTCGCGGCGACCGGCGCCAAGATCATCGCGCACTACAACGCAGGCTCTCGTATCGCCGGCGTCGATCGCGGCGTCAAGGCCGGCGACGTGATCAAGGTCGGCAAGACCGTCGAGCTCGAATGCCTGGACACGCCCGGCCACACGATGTGCCACATCTGCCTGCGCTCGCGCACCGAGACGCCGGCCCTCTTCTCCGGCGACACGCTGTTCAACGCCGGCGCCGGCAACTGCCACAACGGCGGCAATGCGGAGGACCTGTACGCGACCTTCGTCGAGCAGCTCGCCAGGCTGCCCGACGACACCCGCGTCTATCCGGGCCACGACTACATCGAGAACAACCTGCGTTTCACGCTGGCGCGCGAGCCCGACAACGCCGCCGCCAAGGCGCTGCTGCCCGAAGTGACGGGGCAGGATCCGGCGACCGGCCGCGTCACGACGCTGGGCGAAGAAAAGCAGATCAACACCTTCCTGCGCTTGTCTAGCCCGAGCGTTATCGCGGCGCTGCGCGAGGCCTTTGCCGATCTGCCCGAACAGCCCGATCCGAAGACCGTGTTCGTCAAGCTGCGCGAACTGCGGAACAAGTGGTGAGTTGCGCCTGAGAACGAGCTCGCCGTTAAGCTCGCGCTTCGAATCAGGAACGTTTGCGAAAGACACATCACCATGGCCCACCTGCCCGGTCTCGCCTTCGACCTCGGCGAGACGATCGACATGCTGCGCGACACGGTGCAGAAGTTCGCCGACGACGAGATCGCGCCGCGCGCGGCGGAGATCGACTCGAACAACCTCTTCCCTGCCGATCTCTGGAAAAAGCTCGGTGCGCTCGGCCTGCACGGCATGACCGTGAAGGAGGAATACGGCGGCAGCGACCTCGGCTACCTGGCGCACATCGTCGCCATGGAAGAGGTGTCGCGCGCCTCGGCCTCGGTCGGTCTCTCTTACGGCGCGCACTCGAACCTGGCCGTGAACCAGATGCATCGCAACGGCAGCGAGGCGCAGAAGCAGAAGTACCTGCCCAAGCTGGTCTCTGGCGAACACGTCGGCGCGTTGGCGATGAGCGAGCCGAACGCCGGCTCCGACGTGGTGAGCATGAAGCTGCGCGCCGACCTGAAGGGCGACCGCTATGTGTTGAACGGCTCGAAGATGTGGATCACCAACGGCGGCGATGCCGACACGATGATCGTCTACGCCAAGACCGACATCCACGGCGGCCCGAGCGGCATCACCGCCTTCATCATCGAGAAGGGCTTCAAGGGCCTGTCGTTCGGCACCAAGCTCGACAAGCTCGGCATGCGCGGCTCGAACACATATCCGATCTTCTTCCAGGACTGCGAGGTACCGGCCGAGAACGTGCTGGGCAAGGAGGGCGGCGGCGTCAAGGTGCTGATGAGCGGCCTCGACTACGAGCGCGCAGTGCTCTCTGGCGGGCCGCTCGGCATCATGGCCGCCTGCATGGACGTCGTGCTGCCCTTCATCCACGAGCGGAAGCAATTCGGACAGTCGATCGGCGAGTTCCAGCTCATGCAGGGCAAGGTCGCCGACATGTACACCACCTGGTCGGCGTCCCGCGCCTACGTCTATGCGGTGGGTCAGGCCTGCGACCGCGGCGACCATGCGCGCACGCTGAGGAAGGACGCGGCCGGCGCCATCCTCTACTCGGCCGAGAAGGCGACCTGGATGGCGGGCGAAGCGATCCAGGCGCTCGGCGGCGTCGGCTACACCAATGAGTACCCGGCCGGGCGCCTCTGGCGCGACGCCAAGCTCTACGAGATCGGCGCCGGCACGAGCGAGATCCGGCGCATGCTGATCGGCCGCGAGCTCTACGCAGAAAGCATGTGATGGCGAAGGCGGCGCGGGCCGCGACGGCGTGCGCCCGGTGAGACAGCTCGGCTACTGCGCCGCCGGCGGCGCGTGTTCCGCGAACGTCGCCATCTGCGCGGCCAGCGCTTTCTGGAACGCCGGCCGCACCTCGTGGCGCAAGCGATAGGCCTCCAGGGTCGGCCGCTTGCTGACCAGGTCGGTGGTGCGCAGGATGCGCAGCACCGTCGTCATGAGCAAGTCGGCCGCAGTGAAGCGCTCCTCGACGAGGTTCTCGCGATCGCCGAGGAACGAGGCCAGGCTGTCGAGGCGGCCGCCGATCCGGGCGACGACCGAGTCGCGCATGTCCTTGGCACCGGCCGGCGCGCCGCCGGGTTGGAGGTCGATGACGTTGAGGGTCGTGATCGGCGGCTCGATCGTGTTCAGCGCCGCCAGCATCCAGGTGCGAACGCGGGCCTGCGCCGGCTCGTCGCGCGGCATCAGCGCTTCCGAACGCTGGCCGAGATGCATGACGATGGCGCACGACTCGAACAGCACGAGGCCATCGTCGTCGATCGCGGGCACCTGGCCGAAAGGTTGCAGCCTGCGGTAACTCTCCGACTTCTGGTCCTCGGAGCCGATCAGCATGACCTCGTACGGCAGGCTTGCCTCCTCGAGCGCCCAGCGCACGCGCAGGTCGCGCACCAGGCCCTGGGCGAAGGGCGGCACCCAGCGGAAGGCGCTGACGCGGATCACGCGCTCACCCCGGCGAGCGCCTGGCCGAAGGCGTCGAGCACCTGGCCCCAGCCGGCGGCGTGGCTGTCGCGCGCGGCAGTCGAGGCGAAGGGCGCCTGGCGAAACGTCATCAGCGTCCCGTCGCCTTCGGACGGGGCGAAGTCGATGCTGATGAGCGTGGCCGCGTCGTGCGCCGCATCGCCGCTCTCCCACTGGAAGCTGAAGACGAGGCGGCGCGGCGCATCGATCTCCTGGTAGGTGCCGTGCGCCCAGCCGTCGTGCTTGGCCGAGCGGATGCAGTAGCGGTAGCTGCCGCCGACGCGAAAGTCCATCTCGAAGTCCAGCGTCGTGAAGTCTTTCGGGTGCCACCATTCCTTCACGTGATCCGGATCCGACCACAGGCGAAAGACCTGCTCGGGCCTGGCGTCGAAGACGCGGGTGAGGACGAGCGCCGATGCGGCGTCGTCGTGATCGGTCTTGCGTTCGGAAGTCATCGCTTCTTCTCCGTCTTGATTTTCGTGAGCGCCGCATCCATGCGCTCGAAGCGCTCTTCCCAGAACGGCCGATACGACTGCAGCCATTCGGCGGCCTCGGCCAAGGGCTCGGCCAGCAGTCGGCGTGGACGCCACTGCGCGTATCGCCCGCGCTCCACGAGGCCGGCCCGCTCGAGCACGCGCAAATGCTTGGAGACGGCGGGCGAGCTCATCTCGAAGGGCAGGGCGATGTCTTTCACGACCGCGTGGCCGGACGCAAGCCGCTGCAGGATGGCACGGCGCGTCGGGTCGGCGAGGGCCGAGAAGGTCAGCGTCAGGGAGTCTTCGCTAGACATATAAATAACCGATCAGTTACGTATCCGGACGGTAACGTAAGGTCGATCAGCTGTCAAGCGCGATGGCGCGCTGCACCAGCGCGAGGAGGACGCCGCGGCGCCCTCCGGGTCGCTCTGGCGGTATCAGTCGGTCAGGCGATTCCAGGCGTCGCGGACGGCGCCCTTGGCACGTTCCCAGGTCAGCCTTGACTGGCCCTTGAACTTGTCCCAGTCGCGCTCGAGCTCGGACTCGACGTCCTCGAAGCGGCGACCGTCGTGCCGGCCGTGGGCGTCGATGCCGTAGCCGAAGGCCGGGCCGTAATCGTCGTAGACGTCGTCGGAGGCGACGTACGAGCGATTGCGGAAGTGCGAGCGCCAGTAGGCATGTTCGCGTGCCGTGTCGGTTTGTACGGTGGTGTCATTCATGGTGGCTCCTTGGGAGTGTTCAAAAGGTGAACCGCATCGCGGCCATGCATCACCGTAACTCCGCGCCGGGATGCGCGGAGTCGGACGGCGGCGGCCTGTGCCGACCGATCGCGCCGAGCGTGCGTCGGCGAAGGACTACACCCAGTGAAGTCGGAGCCGCGGCGGCTTGAAATCGGCTCGGCGCGCGGCTTTCCAGGCCGGTCGCCCGCTCAATGCAGCTCGATCAACCGGCCTGGCCAAGGCCGACGCATTGATGCTTGCCATGACGCGCTCGCGTTTCGCAGGTCGGCAGCACTGCCACGTCCTGCCAGGCTGTCGAGTTCGACCTGCATCATCGCCAGGTCGGCGCGCGCCGGATGGCCCTCCGCAAAGCGCTGCCCGTACGCATGTGCAGCCGCCGTGAAGGCCTCGCGCGCCGCCGCGTCCTGAGACGCAAGCACGGCCAGCAGCCACGTGCGTTCGGCCTGGCAGCGCAGCGCCGTAAGTCGGGGCGGCCCGGGCGCCTTGGCCAGCAGCGTGCAGGCCTGCTCCAGCAGTCTCACGGCGGCGCGGATATCGCCTTGAAGACGGCGCGCTTCGGCCAGTGCACCGAGGACGGCCGGCCAGTCCGGCAAAGCCTGAAAGCCGTTGATTCCGAGGCCGCTTTCGCGCACCTTTTCGAGCATGTCGGTCCCCTCGCGGGTGTGCCCTGCGCCGAGCTCGATCTCCGCAAGCAGTCGCCGAACGAACAGGGAAGAAGGGTTGGGTTGGCTCGACTGGCTTTCGAAGAAGCTGAGGCTTTGCTGCGCCAGCGGCAAGGCCTCGGCGTAACGCTGGGCGCGCTTCAGGTGGGTGGCGAGAATGGACCGATCGATCGCCTGCTGCGCGCCGTCGTCACTGCCCATCCGCGCCAAGCTGCCTCGTTCCACCGCGATCGCTTCGTCGTAACGGCCGACCCCGGAAAGCGCCTGGCTGAGCAGGCCCCGAGCGGCCAGCGTGTGCGGATGGACCGGCCCGAGGACGGTCTCCATCTCGGGTACCAGCGCCTGCATCACGGGCAGCGCCGCGGTGTCGTCGCCTTCGTAGTGCGATGCGCGGGCCATCTGCAGCTTCGCTACCATCGAGTCGTCGACGGCAAACAATGCGACGCCGGCGCTGTCGTCGAGGAGTTGGCGATAGGTGACCCGGGCCTCGGCGTATTGGCCCATTTCGATCTGGATCTGGCCGATTACGTTGCGCGCCCGCAGCCGACGCCAGGCGTCGAAGGCCTTGTCTTCGCCGACCGGCTGCGCCAGGGCCAGCTCCGCCATCTTGAGAGCCTGCTCGGTGTCGCCGAGCTCGAGCTCGATGAACGCGATCTTTTCCCGCGCCGCGACTGCCCAACGGTTGCGAGGACCGAATTCGGCCGCTCCCCATTGCAGGCAATGATCGAAGTCTGCGCGCGCGTCGGCCCATTTGGAGCGGTCCATCATGACGACGCCGTGATGAAAGATCGCATCGATCCCGCCCCGGCTGCGCTGCAGGCCCAGCGCCGCGAAGCCGGCCAGCGCACGGTCGATGTGCTTCAGCGCTTCGGCGTCGTCGCCCATCTCGTTGTAGATGTCGCCGAGCTCGCCGTCGACCTCGGCCAGCGCCCGCGGCTGGTCGCGCAGGCTCTGCTCCAGATTCGCCGTGCCGCGCGCCATGAGCTCCTTGACGTTGATGTCCTTGCCACGCGCTTGATCCGGGGCGCCGGCCCTGAAGACCGAGAAGAGGAAGGCCTGAATCGCCGTCGCTCGCTTCGCCTCGTCGCGGGCCACTCCGGCCTGCCACAGGACGCCGCCTAACCCCGCGGAGATCGCCATCATGACGATCGCCGCGGCCGTGGCGCCGGTCCGATGTTTTCTGAGCAGCCTCCCTGCCACGTAGCTCCAGCTGCGACGTCGTGCCTGCACGGGCTCGAAGCGCAGGTAGCGCTCGAGGTCGGCAGTCAAGGCCTCGGCGCTCTCGTAGCGTTCGGCTGCCACCTTCTTCAGCGCCTTGCCGACGATCGCGTCCAGATCTCCGCTCAGCGTGCGCCGCAACTGCGCCGGGCGTGTGCCGCGCAGCTGCGCGCTCGCCGTGTCGAAGCTTTGCATGCTCGGCGCCGGCACCACCGTGTCGAGCAGCGCGGCATGCAGCGTTGCCGCACTCTGTGTCTTGGGGTCGACGTTGAAGCTGTAGGGTCGTTGCCCTGTCAACAGTTCGTAGAGCACGACACCGAGCGAATAAACGTCCGAGGGCGTGCCCAGCGGCTCGCCAGCCAACTGCTCGGGCGAGGCCGTCTCCGGCGTCAGCGCGTGTGCAAGCGCTTGCGGCTGCCCAGCATCAGCCGCCCCGAGGCCATCGGCGAGCAGCCTTGCAATTCCAAAGTCGAGCAACTTGACTTCGCCCTCGGGCGTGACAAGGATGTTCGACGGCTTGATGTCGCGATGAATGATCAGGCGCGCATGCGCGTGGCGCACGGCCTGCAACACCTGCAGGAACAGACTGACGCGTTGCGGCACGCTGAGCCGCTGATCGTCGGCGTAGCGCGTGATGGGCACGCCATCGATCCATTCCATCGCCAGGTACGGTTGCCCGTCTTCGCTCACGCCGGCGTCGTACAGACGCGCGATGTGCGCATGCTCGAGGCCGGCCAGAAAATCTCTCTCCTGTGCGAAGCGCGCGGCCGTGGCGGCCGGGTCTTCCAGCCCCCACGCCGGCAGTTTCAGCGCCACGCGACGCACGACGTTCAAGGTCTGTTCGGCCAGCCACACCGAAGCCATGCCGCCCTGGCCGATCGGAGACACCAGCCGATAGGGTCCGAGCATCCGCCCGGCGACGAGCGCGGCGGCCGGGTTGCTCTGCGCCAGCGCCGAGGCGATCAGCGCGGCCGGCGGTTCGTGCAGCGGGTCACCCTCGGCCGGCTGCGCGTGCGCCGCGAGCAGGCTGCGCAGGTGGGTGGCGAGCCTTGCGTCGTCCGCGTCGAGTCGGGCCAGCCAGGCGGGGCGCTGTTCGGCATCGAGGTTCATCGCCTCGTCGAGAAGGCGCGAAAGCTCCGGCCAGAGTTCGGCGGGGATTTGCATCGGTCGAGCGGTGCTTGTCGCGCGCGGGCGGAGCGGCGTCGGGGTCTCGCGCGGCGGCTCAGGGCTGCAGCTGCGCGAGGATGAAGGCGCGCGCCTTGTCCCAGTGGCGGCGCACGGTGCGGTCGGCGATGTCCATGGCCGTGGCGATCTCGGCGTCGGTGTAGCCGCCGAAGTAGCGCATCTCGACCACCTGCGCCAGCGCCGGGTCGAGCGCCTCGAGCTCGCGCAGGGCGTTGTCGACGTCGATCACCGACGCGTCCTGCTGGCCCTGGCCGAGCAGGCGCGAGTCGAGCGTGACGCGCTCGGCCGCGCCGCCGTGGCGATCGGCCTGGCGGCGCCGCGCGAAGTCGATGACGATGTTGCGCATCGTCTTGGCGGCGTAGGTGAAAAAGTGCTTGCGGTCGTCGATGCCGATCTTGTCGGCCGCGACGAAGCGCATGAAGCTCTCGTGCACCAGCGCCTGCGTATCGAGCAGCGTGTTCGGCTGGTGCCGGCGCAGCCGCGCCCGCGCGATCTTGAGCAGCTCGGGGTAGAGCGCGGCGTAGGCGCGGTTCGCCGCCTCACGGTCGCCTGCGTGCGCCGCACGCAGCGTGACCGTGAGCGGCTCGTCGGACATCCGCCCATTTTGCCCCTGCCTTCGGCCTGTACGCCATTCAAGTGATCACCGCTGCGGGGCAGCGCGTTGCGCGCTGCCCGTTCGATCACGGCCCGACCTGCTGGACCGAACAGCCGATCGACACGAACAGCTTGCCCTGGGCGTTGGTGCCGATTCCGCCGAGCAATGTGCTGGCGGGCAGTGCGATGCTCGCGCTCGACGGAACAGGAAACGGGTGGTTGGCGGTGTAGTCCGATGTCACGGCCAGCGTGGTCACGCTACCGGTAGCGGAATCGACAACACGGATAGCCTCGCCGCCGGCGAATGAGGCAGAGCTGAACTGCTGGTCCGCGACGTATAGGTTGCCGGCCGTGCCGAGCGCGAGTCGCTCAGTGGTCTTGAAACGCGCCGTGTTGCCGACACCGTCGACGAATCCGGGGTTCGTCGGGCCTCCGCCGGCCAGCGTGGTGACAACGCCGGCAGGTGTGATCTTGCGGATCGCGTTGTTGCCGGCGTCGCTGACGTAGAGGTTGCCGGCTGCGTCGATGACGACATCGATGGGCAGGTTGAAGCGAGCCGTGCCGCCCGTTCCATCGACGAATCCCGATGCGCCGTTGCCGGCGAAGGTCGTGACGACTCCCGCCGGCGTGACTTTGCGGATCGCGTTGTTGTTGGAGTCGGCGACATACAGGTTCCCGACGGTGTCGATGGCGACGCCGGCGGCGCCCGAGAACCTCGCATTCGATCCGGTGCCGTCGAGAAAGCCGCCGGAGGTCAGGCTGCCCGCGAGTGTGGTCACGATGCCTTGCGGGGTGATCTGTCTGATCCTGCCGCCATCGCCGACGAGCAGATGGCCCTGGTTGTCGACGGCGAGGCCTTCGGGTCCCGCGAACCGGGCCGCCGAACCAGTGCCATCCAGGGCGCCGAAGGCCCCGACCTGCCCCGCCAGCGTCGTCACCACGCCTTGTCTCGAGATCGCACGAACGGCACCGGCGCCGAGGGCAAAGAAATTGCCGGCGGCATCGGAACCGAGAGCGAGAACGCCCGGCAGGCTGGCATTTGCGCCGCTGCCGTCCGGGTACGGCCCGGAGTTCGGGCAAGTGAGTTGCCCGGCCAGCGGGGTGAGGCCGGTGGCCGGCACGCACGTCACAGCCAGGTTGGTCACGTCTCCCGCGCCCATCGTCGCAGGGTAGGTGCCGGCAACAGAGCAGCTCAGCCCGGCCGGTTGTTGCTGAATGGCGAGGCTATAGCTGCCGCCGAAGGCGACGGTTTGCGCGAAGGCGAAGTTCGTCGCGCCGGACGGCGGGCTCACGGTGTCAGTGCCGTTGGCGAGGATCAATCCGGAGGCGCTCAAGCCGGCAATCGTGCCGCTCAGGTGATAGGCATTCGCCGCGCACGTCACTTGCACCGAGACGACGTTGCTCGTGCCCATCGTGCCGGTGCCGGAGCCGACGCTGCAGGTCGCCCCCGTCGGTTGCGTCTGCACGCTCACCGCATAGGCACCGCCTTCGGCGACCGGTGTGGCGAAGGTGAAGCTCAGCGCGCCCGCCGCCGGGCTGACTCTGTCGCTGCCGTTGGCGAGGACGAGTCCTGCCGAGGGCAACCCCGAGATCGAGCCGCCGAGCGAGTGCGACACCGCGGCGCAGGCGACGGCGACGTTGGTGACGTTGGCGCCGGCGATGGTGCCCGTGGAGTTTGTCAGGCTGCAGTGCTCGCCGGCCGGCTGCGTCTGCACCGTCACCATGTAGCTGGCACCTTGCGCCACGGCGGTGGGCAGCGTGAAACCGGTCGCACCCGAGGCGACGGTCACTGTGTCGGTGCCGTTGGCAAGCACCAGGCCGGTCGCGGCGAGGCCGCTGACCGAGCCGCCGACGGTAAAGCCGATCGGCGTGCAGGTCACCGTGACGCTGGTCACCGCGGCCGTGCCGACGGTGCCGCTGCCGCCGCTCACGACACAGCTCGCGTTCGCGGGTTGCGTCTGCACCGTGACCGCGTACGTGCTACCCGTGGCCAGCGCCGTGGCGAAGGTGAAGCTGGTCGCGCCGGCCGCCGGGCTCGTGGTGTCGTTGCCGTTGGCGAGGACGAGGCCGGCGGTGCTCAGGCCGGCGACGTTGCCGCCGACGCCATAGGTGGCCGGCGCGGAGGTGCTGTCGTCATCCCAGCAACCGGCCAGGCCGAGGCCGAGCGCCATCGCGCCGGCCAGCACGATCGCAGCGCGTCCGGCGCGAGCACGCGGGCCATGCGTGAATCCTGGGGCGTCGTGGCCGGCATGCGACCGGCGCGCGGCCTGCGGGTGGAATGTGCTCATCGTGGCTCCTCGGGTTGCGACACGAGGCGCGACCCTGGAGGGGCGGTCCCCGGACGCACGCAACTTGGCGCGTCCGGAGGCACGTACGAAAAGCGAGCGCGGATCCGGACACGGCCGTGCCGAACGACGGCCGGAGCGGCCCTGACCTCGGCCTGATCTTCTGGCAGGCGGCACAGCACTTGCGACAACCTGCCGCAGCGGTGCCGGCGGTCGTCGAGGCCGAGCCCGACTGAAAGCGAACCCCACGCGCCGCCTCGTGCTCTGGGTCGCCTGCTGGCGCGCCGGCATCGTGCTCACCGGGCACTGAGTACTCGGCCAGCCGGTCGGCTATCTGGTCTTCGCGGCGGCGGAAGTCGAGGCTGATGTCAAGAAAGCCGCCGCGGTCGGTGGGCGTCGACTGACGGGCGACCGCACCCGAGCGCGCACCAATGCGCGCGTCAGGGCGTCGACGGCGGGTCGAATCAGGGCGTGGCTTGGCGATCGATCATGCTGAAGCCAAGGTCTTGTTTCCTGGCGCGTCGCGTTTAGCGCTGCAGCACGTCGAGCCAGGCGCGCTGGGCCGGCGTGACGGCACCCGAAGAGGTCAGCAAGGCGCCCGCCAGCGCCGAGCGGATCGCCGGCTCCGGCGTGACCGGCGGTTGCGCCAGCAAGTGATCGAGCAGCGCCCGCGCTTTGGCCAGGCTGTTGCCGTACAGCTGGAAGATCCTGTCGACGCTGACGTGGCGCGCCGGATCGTCCATCCAGCAGTCGTAATCGGTGACGATGCCGACTGTCGCGTAGGCCATCTGGGCCTCGCGGGCTAGGAAGGCCTCCGGCACGTTGGTCATGCCGACGAGATGGCAGCCCATCTGGCGCAAGACCTGGCTCTCGGCGCGCGTGCCCAGGCGCGGCCCTTCCACGCAGGCGTAGGTCAGGCCGCGGTGCAGCGTGATGCCGAGCGCCTGCGCAGACGCCGACGCGGCGTCGGCCAGCGCGGCGCTCACCGGGTTGGCGGTCGAGACGTGCGCCGCCACGCCGCCGCCGAAGAAGGTGCCGGCGCGGCCGCCGCGCGTCCAGTCGATGTATTGCTCGGGCATCGCCAGAGCGCCGGCGGCGATGGGCTCGGCCAGGCTGCCCACCGCCGAAACGCCGAGCACCATGGTCGCGCCGGCGCGCTTGAGCGCGAAGATGTTGGCGCGGTAGTTCACCTCGTGCGGCAGCAGACGGTGGCCGGCACCGTGGCGCGCCAGGAACAGGACCGGCGAGGCGCCGACGAGACCGCGCTGCACTGGGCCGGAGGGCGGGCCGAACGGCGTGTCGCCGTCGATGCGCTCCAGGGTTGCTATGCCGGCCAGGTCGTACAGGCCGGTGCCGCCGATGATCGCGAGCATGCGGGTCGGTCCTCCGAACTCATTTCACCACGGCTTCGGACAAGCCGGCGAGCGCCCTGCCGATCGCCTGGGCCGCGGGGCAGGCCGCGCTTTCAAAGGCAGGTCGATGCCCACGGACTGCGCGCACTCCAATGAACGGCGTGCCACCCTGCGGGCTGCCGAAGATCAGCACTTCGGTCGGCCGCAGCGTCATGCCGATGCGAGCGGCGCCGGCCGCATGGTCGATGCGGGCGAACACCATCAGTCCGCTTTGCTTGGCGGCCTCCTCGAAACGGTTCATCGTTTCCTTGGCCGGATACGGGCTCTTCGAGGTGAGCAGGCCGTCGGAGGCCGACGCCGGGGCGGCGCCGAGCAGGCAGGCGAGGCCGAGCGCGAGCGGCGGCAGCAATCGAGCGATGACTTTCATTCGGGTTCTCCTGAAACAGGGGTGGGGTGGGTCGCGAACGAGGGGCCGGCGATGACAAAGCGCTCGACGAAGGCGCGGTCGATCCGGTCTTTCCAGCGCCAGAGCCAGCGCCC
>JANXWR010000338.1 GCA_025351025.1 Burkholderiales bacterium
GACTACTACGGCATCGACATGTCGAAGAACGCTGTGCCGCTGCTCAAGTACGCCGAGCGCATCTTCTCGCGGCCGGCCTACATCGAGGCGCTGACGCCGTCCGAGAAAGTGATGCGAAAGTAAGCTCGCGCAGCACGGAGCACCGACCATGACGACGCCGATTGCCCCCGCGACCGCCGGCACGTCGACGCGGCCGTACCTGATCCGTGCGCTGCACGACTGGTGCACCGACAACGGCTTCACGCCCTACATCGCCGTCTTCGTCGACGAGACGGTGCGGGTGCCCAAGGAATACGTGAAGAACAACGAGATCGTCCTCAACGTCGGCTTCGAGGCGACCAGCGCCTTGAAGCTCGGCAACGAGACGATCGAGTTCAAGGCGCGCTTCGGCGGCAGCTCGCGCGAGATCGCGATGCCGATCGACCACGTCATCGCCATCTACGCGCGCGAGAACGGCCAGGGCATGGCCTTCCCGATGCCGGCCGGCGCGCCCGCCGCCGCCGGCGCCGTCGAGGCCGAGCCCGAAGGCGGCGCTGCGCCTCGTGCGGTCGTGACGCGCGGTCCGCGCCTGGCGCGCAGCGAAGGCGCCGCTCCCAAGCCGCCGCGCGGCGGCGAGGTCACCGAGGCCGATCCGCCTACACCCGAGCCGCCGCCCAAGCGGCCGTCGCTCAAACGCGTCAAATAGCGGCGCGTGCCTATACTGCCGCCGCCTCCAGCGCGGGCCCCTCGCGCGCGCCGGCTTAGCTCAGTTGGTAGAGCACCCGCCTTGTAAGCGGAAGGTCGTCCGTTCGATTCGGACAGCCGGCACCACGGATAAATCAGTTGCAACGATAGCGAGTAACTACTCCTGTCTTCGAAAATGGTCGTTTGGGTACCATATTGGGTACCACTTCCGTTCGCTGATTCGATCACCGATAGACCTCCCGCCGATTGCCCACCTCGATGACGAGAATCCGAAGCGCGCCGTCCTGGATGTCGCAGATGAGGCGGTAGTCGCCGACGCGGTAGCGCCAGTAGGCGCCGAACTGCGGACCAACAAGCGCGTGGCCTGTCTTGCGAGGGTCGTCCTGCAATGCCAGGCGGTTTCGCAGGAAGTCCGTGATTCGCTTGGCTTCGTTCTTGTCGAGCTTGCCCAGCTGCTTGACAGCGGTCGCCGTCAGCTCAATCCGCCAAGCCAAGGTCACGCTCCGCTTCGTCGAGCGTGTAGATACGCTCCTCGCCCTTGCGAACGCGTTCCATCGTCGCGGCGGCCAGGTAGAAGTCCTCGAGGTCCCCAAGGCCGCTCGTCACGAGCTCGCGCAGGTAGTAAGCCTTGGTGCGGCCTGTCTGGGCAGCCAGGCGTTCGAGACGCTGCTCGACCTCGGGATCGAGTCGGATTGAAGTGGCCATGTTAGCTTTCCGATACTTGTATTCATTGTATCGCACCATCCACGGACTGTAGGGAACGAGGACCTCTCCAGACGTAAAGGTCAGAGCAAAAACCGATGCTGCCTGCCGCAGTCAAGGGCGCGGTCACACGTCCAGTGGGCGCACTTATGACTTGCTCCGCAAGTCAGTGCGGTTTGCTCCGCAAACAACAGCCGGCTTGCTCCGCAAGCCAAGAGAAAACGCCAGCCTCTTGCCTCCCACGTGTACCACCTGTCCGTCAAGCCGATCAGCCGTGGCGCCGGGCGCTCCGTGACCGCCGCAGCGGCCTATCGCGCCGGTGCCGAGATCGCCGATCTCCGTACCGGCGAGATGCACGATTACACGCGCAAGCGCGACATCGTGCATTCGGAGATCCTCGTGCCGCCGGGATCGCCCTCGTGGGCAGAGGAAAGGGCGGCTCTGTGGAACGCGGCCGAAGCGGCCGAGAAGCGGAAGGATGCTCGTGTCGCCCGCGACTACGAGGTCGCGATTCCTAAGGAGCTGACGCGTGAGCAGGGCATCGCACTCGTGCGCGAATTCGCCCAGGACTTGGTTGATCGCTACGGGGTTGCAGTTGACTTCAACATCCATCGCGACGACCTGCGCAAGTGGGACGGCTCCGAGAAGGGCTGGCAGGGCTACCACGCCCACATCCTGACCAGCACCCGAAAGCTCGGAAGGGAGGGCCTTGGAGAGAAGGCTGATCCGGAGCTCTCGGACACCAAGCGCAAGGGGCTGGGCTTGGGCGACGGCGCGTCGGAGGTCGCCCGTGTTCGCGAGCTGTGGGAAATCTCGGCCAACCGGCACCTCGAGCAGGCCAACCAGGCGCAGCGCATCGACCGGCGCAGCCTAAAGGACCAAGGGATCGATCGCGAGCCTACGGTGCACCTCGGGCCCCATGCGACGGACCTGGAGCGGCGCGGCATTCGCAGCGATCTCGGCGACATCAATCGGCGGATCGAAGCGGCCTACCTCAGGGGGCTCGAGGAACGCAGCATGCTGGCAGCGCTGGATCGCTCGGTCATCGATACGCGGACCGACCTGGCGAGTGCGGTACGCCAACGCGACGACGCTAGAAAGGAGCCTCCAGGCGTCAAGGAACGATGGGTGGCTGACGCGCTGGCTGACTTCAGGGCGAGACGCGAGCGGGACAAGGCATCCACGAGGCAGCCGGACGATCCCGCGGAGAAGCTGCGCGCCGCAGCCGAGAAGGCGCGCAAGGCGCGCGAGTTGCGGCCTGGACGCGAGCGCGGCGAAGGACTTGAGCCCGACCGCGGGCGGAAGAATCCGCCTCTGGCGCCGACGCCGGGCAAGGTGAAGAAAGATCCCGACCGGGAGCGATAGTCAGTCATGAAGAAAGACGACGCCAAGCCGGACGATCTCGAAGACCGTGTCCTGGCGTTGCTCGCCATCGCTGAGGATCAACAGTTGGCCGTCAAGGCGGCCATCGATGGCCTTGCGATCGAGCGGGCTGCCTTCGCCAAGGAACGGGTGGCGCTCACGGAAGAACGTGAGGCATTGTTCGACAAGGCCGAGAAGTTGCGTGGCGTTGCGGACGGATTCATTGCGGTCTTCAACAAGGCTTTGGCGGCGAGCGCCCAGGCGACCAGCAATGCAGCGACGCAAGCCGTCAACAAGGCTCTGGCGAACGTCGCCGAGACGACGACGCAGGCCGCCAAGCTCGCAGCCGAACCAACGGTCGCCGTCTTGGCAGCAACGGCGAATGAAGGCAAGGTGGTTCGAGCTCAACTCATCGGCACGATCGCCGATTTCAAGAGGGAATGGCGCTGGATCATCTGGGTCGCCGTCGTTCTTGCCTTCGCGACGATCAACGTGATGGGCTTCGGATTCGTCTGGTGGCAACGCCAGGAGCTGAACAAGCTCGCAGTGCAGCGCGACAAGCTGGCCGCAGAGGTCACGAGGCTGCAGGAAGAGGCTAACGAGAGCCGACGAGAGGGCTCAAGCAAGCGGCCGAAGTAGCGAGCCTCGGTCCCTGACGCGGCCTGCCGACCACGCGAGAGGCTGGGATCTCGACGGGTGCTCGGCGTTCCAGTTGTGCCGCGCGAGGGGGCCAGCGGCCCGGCTGGCGCCCGCGTGGCTGTCCTTATCGCCAGGTTACCAACGTGTAGTTGTTGGTGTTTCCGATGCGACCATACTCCAGCACCAAGTCAACGGATTTCGGCTCGAAGATTCTCAGTCTGAAAACGTTGTCCGAAATGGCCTTGCCTGCGATCGAAATCGTCGGGGTTGATTCTGTCGCCTCGCTGGTCACCGGCTGGCCAGAGACCACCTGCATGATCTCGGCCGGGGTATATGCACGCAGCTTGATGATGCCGGCCGTCAAATCAGCGAGGTCCACGTCATCCCGCGCGAATACCGAGGCCACATGCGCGGCGATTGGATTCACCTGCGCTAGCTGAATCAGCGTTCCCGCTTCCGCATTGAGACGGCTGCGACCCACTGAATTGAGGGCAAGCGTCAGGCCCTCGAGATCGGAGCAGCCAGCGGGACACCAAGCCACGCTCGATGCCGCCATGTCCGAATCGTCCTGCGGCGCAAGGAATGCCACTTTGGCAAATGCTCGCGAGCCACTCTCTATCGGACGGCTCTCTTGGTCACGCGCCGCCCTCAAGGCGCCACTGCAAAACCCCGTCGCAATACATGCGCCTGTTTGGAACCTACAACGTAGCCAGCCATTTCCGCCGGCTGGAACACAGGTATCAAAGAAGATGCAGTCGACGCACTGTGCTGACGCATTTTGCGAGCCGATGGCGCTGAGCAGCACCATAAAACATATTGCAATGGATCTCATTGGGCTCCCTGCCTGTCGGCTGAAACGGGATCGAAACAATACGCGCTGGTAGCCCGCCGCGAAAGACATTTTTTGAATGACGGTTAGCCCATCGATAAGAGTGTGTTCGTGATCTCCCGCGCCGGGGCCGCGATCTCGGTGCGTAGCCTGCGCCCAACGCGGCGCCGCAGACGCTGAAAGACGACCCGACGGCTCCCGCAACGGTAGACAAATCTTCCTCCTAAGCTCGCCGCGCCGAGAAAGGAAGGACAAGCGCGCCGCCGGCGCGAAGGCTCGCAAGGTGTGCACCTGCCTTGTTCCACGCTTCGTTCATTTCGCCGCGGTAGTCGTAGCCGTCGTAAACGCGGCGCATCGTTTCGGTCTCCTGATGGTTCATGCAGAGCTCGGCCACATGCGGCGCGATCCCGAGCCGCGACAGCATCGTCCTGAACGTGCGTCGCAGATCATGGGGCCGAAGCTTCTTGCCGCCGCTGTCTGCGAGGCGCTCGGCGATCCGCGCGAGGGCGCGGGCAACCGCCATCTTCTCGAGATGGCCTCCAGTGGCGCCGGGAAATACGAAATCGTTCCGTCGATGATCGTTGGTCGCGTTCAGTCCGCGCAGCACGCGTGCTCGATCGAACAAGGCGAGGGCAGCCGGCGACAAATGGACCATGAACATCCGCCCCGACTTGACCCGTTCGGCAGGGATGGTCCACGTCGCCTTCTCCAGGTCGATCTCGTCCCAGGATGCGAGTCTGGCCTCCTCGGGGTCGCACGCCAGTCAGCAGCATGAGCTCGATCGCCAGCTTCGTTGCCGGCCACATGGCGGAGCTCTCGAGCGTCGTGAAGAGGGCGACGAGCTCTGCATCGCTCGCGGCGTTGACAGGCCCCGGTCGGTAGGGCCGGGGATTGTCGATGCCGCGCATGGGATCGAGGCCCGCGATGTAGTCGCGCTTGATCGCGAAGCTGACCAATCCGCGCAGAGTGCGGTACACCTGCGCGGCACTGCCCGGCGCATTGCGCTTGCGCGGTCCGTCGATACAGTCTTGCAGCGCCATTCGCGTCAGGCGACTGATCTTCACATCGCCGATCCGCGCGCGGATGTCGAGATCGAAGTTGTCCTTGAGCACGGTGATGGTTCGCTCGCGCACCGGAGCGCCGCCCTTGCGCGAGCTGCCCAAACGCTTGTCAGCCAACCACTCGTCGAATACTTCAGTCACGGTCGGCAGGGCCTTCGCCGCCTTGCGGGCCTCGCGGGCCGCGATCGCCGGATGATCGGCTTCGCCTTTCTTCGCGGCCTGGTGTTCGACATCGTGCTGCAGCAGTTGCGAACGAGCGTGCGCCAGCGACAGCGCGGGATAGGTGCCCATCGTCAGCCAGTGACGTGCGCCATCGACTTGGACCCGGTACTGCCAATGCTTGGCGAGTCCCTCGTTGCGGTGACGCAGCCGAAGATAGAGGCCGGAATCGACCAAGAACCGCTTCTCGCTGCTGCCCGTGGGAAGCTTCAGCGACTTGATTTTCTCGTCAGTCCATCGTGTTGCGCGCGTCATTGTTGCTGCCCTTTTGAGCGACCTACCGCTTTCGGCATAGCGACCTACCGCTCATTTCTGAGGTACCGTTTTGGGTACCACTTTCGGCTGCTGGGTACCATTTTGGATACCACTTTAGGCAAACACCAACGGACGGTCAAGGACGCTAAACCCAGCACTGGCGCGGCCTGCAGGCCGATCGCGGACGTCCTGGGATTTCCTCGGACGTTGCGCAAAGCCGCTTGTAAGCGGAAGGTCGTCCGTTCGATTCGGACAGCCGGCACCATCGCTTCTCCATGAATCTCCTCTCCATCGTCCTGCTCGCGTTCGCGATGTCGACCGACGCGTTCGCCGCGGCCGTCGCCAAGGGCGCGGCGCTGCATCGCCCGCACTGGCGCGAGGCGCTGCGCACCGGGCTGATCTTCGGCACGATCGAGGCGCTGACGCCGCTGGTCGGCTGGGCGATCGGCCTGGCCGCGGCGAAGTACGTTGCCGCCTGGAGTCACTGGATCGCCTTCGCGCTGCTCGTCGTGCTCGGCGTGCGCATGATCGCGGCCGGGCTCGGCGCGCCCGACGAGCCCGAGGCGCGGCCCGGGCGGCACGGCTTCTGGATCCTCGCGGGGACCGGCCTGGCGACGAGCATCGACGCGCTGGCGGTCGGCGTCGGCCTCGCCTTGCTCGACGTCGACATCGTGCCGATCGCCGCGGCGATCGGCCTGGCCACCTTTGGCATGGTGACGATCGGCGTGATGGTCGGCCGCGCGCTCGGCACGCTGATCGGCAAGCGCGCCGAGATCGCCGGCGGGCTGGTCCTGATCGGCATCGGCTGCGCCATCGTCTACGAGCGCCTGGGCTCTGCTGCAGGCTGAGCGCGGGCCCCGTAGACTGCTCGCGTCACTTCTTCGGAGCAGGACCGATGACCCGCCAGTGCAGCCACCTTCACACCGTCCAGACCGTGACACCGAGCGCCCTCGGCTGCGAGGAATGCCTGGTCATGGGCGACGAGTGGGTGCACCTGCGCATCTGCCGCGGTTGCGGCCACGTCGGCTGCTGCGACGACTCGAAGAACAAGCCCGCGACCAAGCACTTCAAGGCGACGCAGCATCCGATCATCGAGGGCTACGACCCGCCGGAAGGCTGGGGCTGGTGCTTCATCGACGAGGCCTTCCTGGACCTCACCGATCAGAAGACCCCGCACAACGGCCGGATCCCGCGGTACTACTGAAGGCAGCGCGCCGCGCCGCTCAGCTCTCGGCGTAAGCCTGGCGTCCGGTCTCGCGCTGCGCCGCGCGGGCGGCACGCAGCGCGGCCACCGCCACATCGAGCTCGGCCGTCGCGCCGGCGCCGAGCAGCGCCTCGGCGCGCGCCAACTCGGCCGGGCCGCGCACGTAGGCGTAGCCGAAGCCGTCGCGGGCCATGAAGCCGGCGTCGACGAGCCAGCGGCGCAGCTCGACGTGGTCGGTGCGCAGCATGGCGCCGGGGCCATCGAGCCAGGCCGAGAGGATGCGGTTGACCTCGGCCTCGCGATAGTCGTGGCCGGCGCCGAAGGCGCTTGCCGCCAGTGCGAGCACGAGGTCACGATCGGCCTCGCCCAGGAGGCCGATCGCGACGCCGTTCTTGACGACCAGCGTGGCGAGACGAGACGGCAGATCCATGGCGTCAGTGTGCCGATGCGGCAGGTGCGCGGCAAGCCCGGCGAGAAGGCGCGGCAGCAGCGGGGCGCTCAGGCCTTCTTGCGCGCCATGTCGATCAGCGCGTCGGCCACGGCCAGCGACTGCGGGCCGCCGCCGGCCTGCGAAGGCGAGGTGTAGTAGCGGCCCTGGATCGTCAGCGTCGGCACCGCTTCGACCTTGTAGTCGGCCTGGATCTTCTTGGCGCGCGCCACCGACGTGGCGACCGAGAACGACTTGAACGCGGCCAGGAACTTTGTGGCGTCGCCGCCGTTCTTGGCGACGAGCGCGGCCACGTCTTCGGGCTTGTCGAGGCGCTGCTTGTCGACGTGCACCGCATTGAAGATCTTGGGCTGCATTGCGTCGACCATGCCGATCGTCTCGAGCGAGTAGTAGGTGCGCGCGAAGTTCTCGGCGTTGAAGAGAAAGTTCACAGGCACACGGCGGAATGCGACGTCGGCCGGCAGGCTGCGCGACCAGGGCCCGACGATCGGCTCGAAGGCGGCGCAGTGCGGGCAGGCGTAGGTGAAGAACTCCAGCACCTCGACCTTACCCGGGTTCGAGACCGGCTGCGGCGGATCGATGCGGGCGTATTCGCGTCCCTCGCCCGGAACCGGCGTCTGGGCCTGCGCGGCGCCGCCCAGGAGCATCGAGGCGCTGGCGCCGGAGGCGAGCAGCACGGAAGAGAAGTCACGTCGGTTCATGGGGCAGGGCCGGCTAGGGGTGGAAGGAAAAGCGGACGAAAGGCAGGAGCCTTCCGGCGCGCCAGAGTTCAACGCGCGTCGTGCCAACGGCGACGACAAGCCGTTCTGCGCCGACGAGCGGCAACAGGCTCACAGCGGCTGCACCTTGATGCGCACCGCCGCGACGACGTGGCCGTGCTCGCGCAGATCGTCCTCGAAGCGCGGCACGAGCTGGCGCAGCTTGGCGGCGACGGCGGCATTGGCGGCGAGCAGCGACCAGCCGGCCTCGTCGATCGGGCCGGGGCGCACGCTCGCGGCCAGCGCCGCCGGCAGCAGCGGCCGGATGGTGGCGAACATGGCGTTCGATTCGCGGAGCCGCTCGACCAGCCGCGACAAGGCCTGGCTCGAGCGCATCACCTCGGCGATGGGTAGGGTGGCGGCGGGCACGGCAGCGGGTTTGCGACTCACCCGAAAAGTCTACCGTGCGGAGGCAAATGTTAAAATTCGCCTTCTTGCGCGCCGTGCCGCGCCCTGCAACGCCCTTGCATTCGCGGCCCCAGGCCGCAATTCCCCGCGAGCTTTCGTCTCTCGCGACGCGGCCTTCACGGGCTGCCTCGAGACGAAGCGCGCCCTTCCTCGACCCGACACACGCATGTTGCCCAAGCTTTTGACCTCGATCTTCGGCAGCCGCAACGACCGGCTGCTGAAGCTTTA
>JANXWR010000342.1 GCA_025351025.1 Burkholderiales bacterium
CCGACCACGCGCGTGCTCACCGCCGACGGCGCCGTCAGCCTGATCGGTTGCCTGATGGGCAACCCCTTCATCAATGCCGTCTACATCGGCCACCCGGGCTGGAAGGCGATCGGCGGCCGCATCGGCTACTCGGCGGCGACCGGCGTCGTGGTGCTGCTGATGTCGTGGTTCGGCGTCCTCGCCCTGCTGATGGCGCTGATCCCGGTCGTCGCGATCCTGCCGATCCTCCTCTACATCGGCATGCTGATCGGCGCCCAGGCCTTCCAGGAAACGCCGAAGAGCCACGCACCCGCGGTGATCCTGGCGCTGGTGCCGCAGGTCGCGGCCTGGGGCAAGCTGCAGATCGACAACTCGCTCGGTGCCGCCGGTACCAGCGCCGCGGCGGTCGGCCTCGACAAGCTCGGCCAGGTCGGCGTCGTCTATCACGGCCTCGAGGTGCTGGGCAGCGGCGCCATCCTGGTCAGCCTGATCCTGGCCGCGATCACCGCCTTCGTCATCGACCGCGAATTCGTCAAGGCGGCAGGCTTCGCGCTTGCAGGCGCGGTGCTGACCTTCTTCGGCTTCATGCACAGCGAGGCGATCGGCATCGGCAAGACACCGATGGTCGCGATCAGCTACGTCGTCGTGGCGTTCGTGCTCTACGCCTGCGCCCGGTCGGCGGTGGGTGCGCCGGTCCGGCGCCACGCCGTCAGCGAATCGTCGCACGGCGTCGGCTCGCTCAGTCCGGCCGAGTAGCGAGGGCCGGCGATCATCGCGCGGGCCGCGGCTCGCGCGATCCGCGCGCGGCGCGCCACGCCAGAGCGCGTCGCGGCCTCATGCCGTCGAGGCTCGGTCGCGTGCCGCCTGCAGGGTGTGCAAGGTGATCTTGCGCACCTCGGCCTTGCTCTGCTCGATGTGCGTCTTCAACAGCAACTGCGCCTGGTCGGGCTTTTTCTGCATGACCGCGCGCAGGATCTTGGCGTGCTCGATGTAGGTGGCCTCGATGCGGTCGGCACGGGCGAAATCGAGGCGGCGGATGATGCGAATCCGCTCGGTCACGTCCCAGTGCACGCGCGCCGTCTCGTCGTTGCCGGCGGCGCGCACGAGGGTCGCGTGGAACTGCTCGTCGTGGCCGCCGACGCTGCGCGCGTCGGTCAGCCGCTCGGCCGGTGGTACCAGCCATACCGGCTATAGCGCCTCGAGCTCGGGCGAGGCGTCGACGCGCGCGCAAAGGCGCGCCACGCTGGCCAGCTCGAGGATGACGCGCAGGTCGTAGAGCTGCTCGAGCCGGCCGAAGTCGATCGGCAGCACGTACCAGCCGAGCTTGGACTCGACGCCGAGAAAACCTTCGTTGCGCAGCCTGAACAGCGCCTCGCGCACCGGCGTCCGGCTCATGCCCAGGCGCAGGCCCAATTCGGCTTCGGAGAAACGGTCGCCGGCGACGAGCTGAAAGTCGTGGATCTGCGCCTTCAGCGTGTCGTAGACCTGCTCGGCGAGCTTGCCGGCGCGCGCGCCGGTCGCGACGGCGGTCATGGGTCGATGAGGCTCACATGCGCCGCGACGACACGCCAGCCCTCGTCGAGACGGACCCAGGTCTGGCTCTGCCTTCCGACGCGTGGCGAGCCCTCGCGTCGGTACTCTGTCATGGCGGTGGCGAAGTCGTCGGCGAAGGTATTGACGACGGTATTGGCCAGCGTGCGGGCCAGGCCGGTGCTCGGTCGCGCGGCGCGAAAGGCGCGAATCGCCTCGATGCCGACGAGGTTCTCGGCGGCGCCGTAGCGCACCACCGCATCGGCGTGCCAGAACAGCGCGTCGAGCGTCGCCGTGTCGTTGCCGACGAGGGCAGCCTCGTAGCACGCGAACACGGCGCTCACCTCGCGCAGCACCTCGGGCCGATTGATGTCCATGGTCATGTCATGCGGTCGCCAGTGAAGCGACCGGCGCCGCGGCAACGCCGGCATTGTGCAGGTGGTGGGCGACGCGCAAGACCAGATCCTCCCGCCACGGCGCGGCGATGACCTGCACGCCGATCGGCAGGCTCTCGTGACAGCCCCAGACAGGCACCGCGCAGACCGGCAGGCCGATGCAGGAGATCGGCTGCGTGAGCAGGCCGAGACTCGGGCGCGCCGGCAGGCGCTGGCCGTTGATGTTCAGCCACTCGGTACCGATCGCCGGTGCGACGCAGGGCGTGGCCGGTGCGAGCAGGATGTCGACGTCGCGAAACAGCTCGGCGGCGCGAAGCGCGAACCAGCGGCGCAGGCGCTGCGCCTGCTGCACCCAGGCGGCCGGCAGCAAGGCACCGGCGAGAAAGCGGTCGCGCGAGAGCGGCTCGAAGTCCGCGGCGCGGGTGCGCAGGTCGGCGAGATGCAGCGAGCCCCCTTCGGCGTTGGTGATCAGGAAGGCCGCGGCACGCGCCCGCGCCACCTCGGGTAGTTTGCAAGAGCGGGTCGAGCCCAAAGCCTCGGCGACGCGGCGCACGGCGGCGCGCGTTTCCGGGCCGGCCTGCTCTTCAAAATAGCCGCCCAGGGTAGCGATGCGCGGGTCATCGACACCGTGCGAGAGCAGGCTCGCGGTCGGCTCGAAGCCGCGTCGCACGCAGGCAGGGTCGCGCGCGTCGGCACCTTGCATCGCGTCGTAGGCCAGAGCCAGGTCGTGCGCGCTGCGCGCTAAAGGGCCCAGATGATCGAGGCTGGCAACGAAGGGGTAGCTGCCGTTGCGCGGCAGCCGTCCGTAGGTCGGCTTGAGGCCGAAGATGCCGCAGAGCGAGGCCGGGACGCGGATCGAACCGTTGGTGTCGGAGCCCAGCGTCAGGGGCACCTGGCCGGCAGCGACGGCTGCTGCAGAGCCGCCCGAGGAGCCTCCGGCGACACACGTCGCGTCGTGCGGATTGCGCGTTGGGCCATCGTGCGAGTTCTCGGTCGTGAAGCCGTACGCGTATTCGTCCATGTTGAGCGCGCCGACCAGCACCGCGCCGGCCGCTTCGAGCCGCGCGACGAGCGGTCCGTCGACCGCAGCAGGCGGCTTGTCGCGCTCGATCTTCGAGCCGGCACGCGTCGTCAGGCCGGCGACGTCGAACAGGTTCTTCACCGCGAACGGCACGCCGAGCAAGGGCAGCGCGTCGGTCGCCGCGTCGGTGCGCGCGAGATGCAGGTCGAGGGCGGCGGCACGGCGACGGCCGCACTCGATGGTGAGGTCGGTGTAGGCGTTGATGGTGCCTTCGGTGGCGGCGACGCGCGCCAGGCTGGCTTCGACCATCTCGCCGACGCTCACCGATCGCTCACGCACCGCCGCGTCGATCGTAGCGATGCTGCCGCGCAGCAGCAGCAGCTCGCTCGCGCCCGTCATGGCTGCGCAGCAGACGCCGGATCGGCGACGGCGTCCGGCGCGATCGGCGTGAACACCGGCGCGGGCTCGTCGTCGACACCGAGCGGCAGCGCCTTAACCAGGTCGGCCATCGCCGCGGCAAGCTCGACGTAGTGCACGACACCAGGCCTATGCTCGGCAGCGATCGGCAGGTCGAGCGCTGCCGCGGCGGCGTCGACGTAGGCTTCTACCGGCTGGCGCTCCATGAAGCGAATCCTAGTGTAGTGATTCATTCTTGAGGGAACTTAAATGAATCCCGCCACACCAATGGTCTACTACGGATCGGTGGGGAGATCGAGAGTGCGAGTGCCCCGGAGATTGTGTTGTCGGAC
>JANXWR010000347.1 GCA_025351025.1 Burkholderiales bacterium
GCGGCGCTTTTCGATCAGGTGTTTGGCCAGCTTGGCCGTCGTCGTCGTCTTGCCGGCGCCTTGCAGGCCGGCCATCAGGATGACGGCGGGCGGCTGCGTCGTGAGGTCGAGATCGGCGACGCCTTCGCCCATCGTCGCCGCCAGCTCGCGGTTGACGACGCCGACGAAGGCCTGGCCCGGCGAGAGCGAGCCCGCGACCTCGGCGCCGAGCGCGCTGGTCTTGACCCGGGCGATGAAGTCGCGCACCACCGGCAGCGCGACGTCGGCCTCCAGGAGGGCCATGCGCACTTCGCGCAGCATGTCCTGGACGTTGTCTTCAGTGATGCGGGCCTGGCCTCGCATCGTCTTGACGAGCCGGCTCAGACGATCGGTCAGGGCAGAAGCCATCGGGCGCGCACGCGGCCGGGCCGAAGTGCGAAAGTACACTTGAACGATGATTCTATCGTTCGGTGCCGACTCGGCACGCCTTGCGCCGGCTGGGATTGCACTGGCGTTGCCGAGCGTGGTGGCGCTCGCCTGCTACGTCGGCGCGGCCATGCCGAGCGAGCGATTCTCGGCGAGCCTGCGCACCGCCTTGCTGGTCGGATGGATCGCGCAAGGCCTGTCGATCGCCATCGACATCGCCGGCATCGGCTCGGCGATTCCGGGCGCCCGTTTCGGCTTCGCACCGGCACTCTCGGTCACCCTCTGGCTCGTGCTCGCCGTCTATGAGCTGGAGAGCCGGTCGGTGCCTTTGCCCGGCGCCCGTCGTTCGCTCGCGACCTGCGGCGTCGTCGTCGTCGTGCTCGCCTGGATCTACCCGGGCCAGGTCCATCCGCAGGCCGCGTCGCTCTGGGCGCCGCTGCATTGGCTGCTCGGAATTGCCTCGTACGGCCTGTTCGGCGTTGCCGTGCTGCACGCCCTGCTGCTCAATCGCGCCGAGCGGCAGATGCGGCGCGCCTCGCCGGTCGCCGAAGCGCCGGCCCAGGGCCTGCCGATCCTGCGCCTCGAGCGCCTGACCTTTCGCTTCGTCGCCGCCGGCTTCATCGTCCTGTCGGCGGCGATCGTCCTCGGCGCGTGGTTCGCCAACCCGTGGCGATGGGATCACAAGGCGATCTTCTCGATCCTCGGCTGGCTCGTCTTCGCCGGGCTGCTCGCCGGCCGACGCGCCTTCGGCTGGCGCGGACCGAAGGCGGCAGGATGGCTCTACGCCGGGGCCGTGCTGCTGCTGCTCGCCTACGTCGGCTCGCGTTTCGTGCTCGAGGTGCTGCTGCATCGCGCGCCGCCGATGACCTGATGAAGATCATCATCTTTCTCGTCGCCGTCTTCCTGCTGCTCTGGTTGCTGCGCGGCGGCGCCACCCGTCGCAAGCCGCCGCGGCCTCCCGCCGCAGGCAGTGCCGCAGAGCCGCAACCGATGCTGGCCTGCGCGAAGTGCGGCGTGCACCTGCCGCGCGACGACGCCTTGCCCGGCCGTGGCGGCGTGTTCTGCAGCGAGGCGCATCGCACCGCCTTTGAGCGGTCGGCATCGAACGACCGATGAGCGCGCCGCCCTTTCGCACATGCTGCCGCTGCCGCGCGGCGAGACGATGCGCAGTCTCGAGGGCGATGTCTTGAGTGCCGCCGAGCTGCCGCGTTCGACCCGCCCGGTGCCGCTCGCCGACGAGTCCTGGTTCGGCGCGTTCGGCCCGACCGGCGACACGACGTCGCTGAGCGAGGAGTCGCACCTCACCGCCTCTTGGCATAGCGACGCGCCGCAGCCCGGCCGCGCGCGGCGGCCCTCGCGCGAGGTCGCCTCGACGACCTTCGAGCGCATCTATCGCGCTTTCATCGCCGCCCGCGCTGCGCTCGGCGTCGCCCTCGTCGCGACGCTGGTGGTCGGCGGCGTGTTCGGCCTGCGCCCGACCGTGCCGATCGTCGCCCTGAGCGTCGCCTTTGCCACGCTCTCCATCAGCATGTGGCTGCTGCCGCGCTTTCGCCGGCCCGGCGCGCCGCATACGCTGGCACGCCTGCGCAGCCCGCAATGGATCGCGACCATCGGCGCCGACCTGGTCTTCTTTACCGGCCTGCACCTCGCCTCGCCCGGATCGAGCTTCAACTACGTGGCCCTGCTCGTCCTGCCGGTGCTGATGGCCGGCGTGCTGACGCCGCGCGTGCTCGCCCTGGCGACCGCGGCCCTGGCGACGCTGGCCTTGCTCGGCACGGCCTGGCTCGGCCTGCTCTCGGGCGGCGACGCGACCCTGCTCATGACGCAGGCCGGTCTCGCCGGCAGCGGCTTTTTCGTCATCAGCGTGCTGGCCGGCGAGCTGGCCGGGCGGCTCGCCCGCGAAGAGCTGAGTGCGCGCGGCAGCCTCGAGATGGCGCGCCAGCAGGCGGCGCTGAACCGCCTCGTCATCGAGGAAATGGAAGACGGCGTGCTCGTCGTCGACCGCGGCGGCAAGGTGCGTGCCGCCAACCCCTCGGGGCGGCGCCTGCTCGCGCCCGAAGGCATGAGCCGCGCCGCGCCGTTCCAGCTGCGCGGCGTGCCGGCCTGGGGCGCGCTCGTCGATTCGGTCGAGCGTGCATTTGCCGAAGCGGCCTGGCCCGAAGCGGGGCGCGACGTGCCGCTGCAGTTCGCCCCCGACTCGCACCGCTCCCTGCGCGTTCGCGTGCGCTTCACGAGGAAGCGCGAGCCGCGCGCCAGCGAGGAGGTTTGCGTGCTCTTCCTCGAGGACGTGCGCAGCGTGGCGGCGCGCAGCCGCCAGGAAAAGCTGGCCGCGATGGGCCGCGTCTCCGCCGGCATCGCCCACGAGATCAGGAATCCGCTCGCCGCCATCGCCCAAGCCAACGCGCTGCTCACCGAGGACGCGACCGATCCGGGGCAGCGCCAGCTCATGCGCATGGTGACCGAGAACGTCGAGCGGCTGAAGCGCATTGTCGACGACGTCATGGAGGTGGCGCCCGGGCGGGTCCAGGATGTGGGCGCGATCGATGCGACGGCGCAGCTCGCCGAGGTGTGCGGCGAGTGGGCGCAGGCGACCGGCGTGCAGCTCGGCGAACAAAGCGTCCTGCGCGTCGAGCTGCCGGGCGGGCCGATCGGCGTGATGTTCGACGCCGAGCACTTGCGCCGCGTCCTCGTCAACCTGCTCGACAACGCGCGCCGCCACGCCAGCCACCGGCCGGGAGCGATCCTCCTCACCTTGCGCGCGGACACCGACTCGCACGCCGAGTTCAGCGTCCTGTCCGACGGCGCACCGATTCCGGCCGACGTCGAACCCTATTTGTTCGAGCCCTTTTTCTCGACGCGCAGCCGCGGCGCCGGTCTGGGCCTTTACATTTGCCGAGAGCTCTGCGAGAGATACGGAGCGCGCATCGACTATCGCTTGCTGCCGCCCGACGCGCCGCACCGCAACGAGTTTTTCGTCGACGTGCGCCGTGTCGCCCTGCAGCCTTCGGAAGCCCGCTTGCACCTCACTTCATGACAACCGCTTCGCACTTCAGCCTGCTCGTCGTCGACGACGAACCCGATCTGCGAACGCTGTACGAGCTGACGCTGCTGCGCGAGGGCTACGACCTCGACACCGCCGGCACCGTTCAGGAGGCCTTGCTTCATCTCAAGGACCGGACCTACAGCGCCGTCATCACCGACATGCGCCTGCCCGACGGCTCGGGCCTCGACGTCCTGCACTGGCTCGAAGAGAGCGGCCGGCGCGAAAAGACGATCGTCATCACGGCCTATGGGTCATCGGAGAACGCGGTCGAGGCGCTCAAGGCCGGCGCCTACGACTACCTGACCAAGCCGGTCGACCTGAAGCAGTTCCGCGGCGTCGTCGCGTCGGCGCTCGGGCGTGGCGGCGGCGGTCCGACCGTCGATCCGGCCAGCCTGCCGTCGGAGCAGCATCGCGCCGTGCCGCCGCCGCGTCCGGCCCGTCCGGTGGCGGCGCCGGTGGTCATTCCGGTGAGCCAGGCGCTCGGTCGAATGGCCGGCAATTCGACGGCGATGCAGCAGGTTCGCTCGCTCGTCGAGAAGGTGGCGCGCAGCATGGCACCGGTGCTCGTCGCCGGCGAGTCCGGCACTGGCAAGGAGCTGGTCGCGCGCGCCATCCACGAGGTCAGCGCGCGCGGCGCCATGCCCTTCGTTCCGGTCAACTGCAGCGCCATCCCGGAGCAACTGCTCGAGGCCGAGTTCTTCGGCTACCGCACGGGCGCCTTCACCGGCGCCAACGACGATCGCGAGGGATTCTTTCAGGCCGCCAACGGCGGCACGCTGTTCCTCGACGAGATCGGCGACCTGCCCCTGTCGATGCAGTCCAAGCTGCTGCGCGCGATCCAGGAGCGCTCGGTGCGGCCGGTCGGCGCGGTGGCCGAGCAGCCGGTCGACGTGCGGCTGCTCAGCGCCACGCACAAGGACCTGGGCGCGGAGGTCCTGGCCGGCCAGTTCCGCCAGGATCTCTACTACCGCCTGAACGTGATCCAGATTCGCGTGCCGCCGCTGCGCGAGCGTCTCGAGGATCTGATGGGCATCAGCGAGCGCGTGCTCGAACGGCTGTCTCGCGATGCCGGCGTCTGGCCGGCGCCGCGCCTGACGCGCGATGCACTCGTCCATCTCGCCCGCTATCCGTTCCCGGGCAATGTGCGCGAGCTCGAGAACATGCTGCATCGCGCGGTCGCGCTGTCCGGCGGCGAGGAGCTCGACGTCTACGACCTCGACCTGCCCGAATCGGTGTTCACCGACAGCGCCGCGCAGGAGCTCGACGGCCTGCCTACCGAGGCGAGCGAAGCCGAGCGTGCCTTGCCGCCGGCCTTGCCCGTCGAAGAGCCCTTGCCCAAGGATCTGGCCGGCTACCTCGACGACGTCGAGCGCGACATCCTCGTGCGTGCCCTCGAACATCACCGCTACAACCGGACCGCGGCCGGCATCAGTCTGGGCCTGTCGCTGCGCCAGATGCGCTATCGCATGGCACGGCTGAACGTCAACGTCGGCGGCGATCTCGCCGGCACCGACCGCGAGTGACGCGCGGCGAGTCGCGACCCACAGCGCCGCGCTCCGCGTGGCTGGCGGGCTGGCTGCGTGGCGCCCGGCGCGTCGCTTCGCCGAACTTCGGGCCGCGCCCGGCCGGCACGACGATCGATCTCGTCGTCCTCCATTCGATCAGTCTGCCGCCGGGCGAATACGGCGGCGATGCGATCGAACGGCTGTTCACGAATTGTCTCGATTCGGGCGTGCATCCCTATTTCGAAACCATCGCCGCGCTGCGTGTTTCCGCTCACTTCCTGGTGCGTCGCGACGGCGGCTTGCTGCAGTTCGTCTCGTGTGACGAACGCGCCTGGCACGCGGGCGTGTCGAGCTGGCGCGGGCGCGCCGATTGCAATGATTTTTCGATCGGCATCGAGCTCGAAGGGCTGGAGGGGAACCCCTTCGAAGCGGCCCAATACGAGTGCCTCGCCGCCACGCTTTCGAGCATCGCTGCGCGCTATCCGGTGCGCGCCGTGACCAGCCACTCGCACATCGCACCGGGCCGCAAGAACGACCCCGGCGCGGGCTTCGACTGGGACCAGCTCGGGCGCAGAGCCCACGACCTCGCAGTGGAATTTATACCGTGAAAAATCTACGGGTTGATACGCTATAGGTAGTGCTTGTTGGCAACATTGACCCCAGATATAGTGTCCAGCGATGCTATGCTGGACCTCTCGTTCAGACTCCGAATTCATAGTCCGAAAGACGGTCGAACCCCCAAATCGGCGACAACATCACACCTCGGCGGCGATACGTCAGCCGAGGTTCTCCAGAGGAGATTCAATGCAAGCTACCCCCGCCCAGGTGACGCCCGCGGCCGCCGCCGGGCCGCGTGCCGCGGCCCGGCCGGCACCGGCCGTGTCCGCGTACCAGGGCTACCAGATCCTGCGCCGTAACGGGGCAGTAGTTTCGTTCGAGCCGAACAAGATCGCGGTCGCCCTGATGAAGGCGTTTCTGGCGGTCCACGGCACCCAGGGTGCGGCGTCGGCGAGCGTGCGTGAAACGGTCGACAGCCTCACCGAATCGGTGGTCCGCGCGCTGCTGCGCTCGCGGCCCGGCGGCGGCACCTTCCATATAGAAGACGTGCAAGACCAGGTCGAGCTCGGCCTGATGCGCGGCGGCCATCACGAGGTGGCGCGTGCCTACGTGCTCTACCGCGAGCGTCGCGCGCAGGAGCGCGCCAAGCAGGCGCCGGTCGCCGCCAATGCGGAGCCGGTGCTGATGGTCACCGACCGCGGCAACCGCGTGCCGCTCGACGCGGCGCGCCTGCAGACGCTGATCGAGACCTCCTGCGCCGGCCTTGGCGCCGACGTCCGGCCCGAACCGATCCTTGCCGAGACCAAGCGCAACCTCTACGACGGCGTGCCGATCGACGAAGTGCACAAGGCGGCGATCCTCGCCGCCCGCACCCTGATCGAGAAGGACCCCGGCTACACGCGCGCCACGGCGCGCCTGCTCCTGCACACGATCCGGCGCGAGATCCTCGGCGAAGAGCTGCTGCACTCCGATATGCACGCGCGCTACGCCGACTACTTTCCGCACTTCGTGAAGAAGGGCGTGCAGGCCGAGCTGCTCGACGAGAAGCTCCTCCAGTTCGATCTCGCCAGGCTCGGCGCGGCGCTGAAGCCGGATCGCGATCTGCAGTTCGATTACCTCGGTCTGCAAACGCTATACGACCGCTATTTCCTGCACATCGACGAAGCCCGCATCGAGTTGCCGCAGGCCTTCTTCATGCGCGTGGCGATGGGGCTGGCGCTCGGCGAGATCGACCGCGAGGCGCGCGCCATCGAGTTCTACGAAGTGCTCTCGAGCTTCGACTTCATGAGCTCGACGCCGACCCTGTTCAATGCCGGAACGCGCCGCTCGCAGCTCTCGAGCTGCTACCTCACGACCGTCTCCGACGACCTCGACGGCATCTACGAGGCGCTCAAGGAAAACGCGCTGCTCTCCAAGTTCGCCGGCGGCCTGGGCAACGACTGGACCAACGTGCGCGCGCTCGGCAGCTACATCAAGGGCACCAACGGCAAGAGCCAGGGCGTCGTGCCGTTCCTCAAGGTCGTCAACGACACGGCGGTCGCTGTCAACCAGGGCGGCAAGAGGAAGG